>JBNATO010000245.1:0-3222 GCA_049701555.1 Thermacetogeniaceae bacterium
CACCGGTCCTGGTCAGTAAGGTGACGGATAAAATCCTTCCCCAGATAGTTGAATCCCCTCATCCGGCACAGCCATTCACCCCCTTCCGCACCGCCTTTGCCCGCGCCTTCCCTCTTGCCTGTCAGCTATCATTATACAGGATGAGAGGCCCGAGGTATATCAGACGAGGTGAAAAAACTGCTGCAGCACAGGCGCCGCAGCGCTCCAACCTCTGAGCAGGTAGGGGACCAGCAGAGAGGTCTCCCATGCCCTCTTTATGCTATCCGCAAAGCCCGGCACCGGCGCTCCTATGGCGAAGCTGAACACAAGCGGCGTCAGCATCCCCGCAGCGACGACGAGCACAAGCGCCCTCTCCAAAAGGCCGAGCCCAAAGCCAGCGAGCCTGTTGAGACCGCCCAGAAAGAGGAGATTGGCGATCGGCGTGAGGAGAGCCGCAGCCATCCCCACAGCATAGGCGACTCCCCCCATGATCAGAAAAAAGGCGAACGCCTTGACAACCGCCCCTGCCAAGAGGTGCGCCCTGGTGTAAGCCGACATCCCGGACTCCATCGCCAAAAGCGGCACCCAGAGAGGGGATGGGTACGCCCCCGAGCCTCCCCCCGGGATCGCGGGGAGAGCGCCGCTCGTTGAGGCCCCAGCGCAGAGGGGGAGCAGCAGAGCGGCCAGCAGCCTCTCCAACCCCAAGCTCTTTCCGAGAAAGGCGGCTAAAGGGAGGTAGTAAGCCCCGGCAAGCCAGATCCCGCCCAAAAAGCCGACCAAACTCCCCGCTTTGGAGATCAATCCCCTGCGGTAGCCATCCCAGGCGCCCCACGCCAGCAGCAGCACGATCGCCCAGTCGAGAAGGTTCATAGGCATGCCACCTTCCGGAGAATATTCGCCCTTTCAGGCTTGCCCTAAAATTAACCTAATTCTGGAAGATTGTCAATGCGCCTATTTATTCCTCAGCTTGAAGAGTTCGGAAAGGGCATTGGAGCCCTGGGAGATGAGGATTCCGGAGACGAAGTAATCGACAAAGGGGTAATCCGTGCGCAGGCCGAGGCTGGTGAATATCCCCACGCGATAGGCAAAGCACAGCGTTATCCCCACCAGCATGGATACCAGCTGCGTCGCCTTGTTGCCCACGATTCGGCGGAAGACAGCGGTCAGGGCCTCGACCACCACAGACATAAAGATCAGGGTCTGCACCGCCTCGAGCGGTTCCAGAAAAACCCCCCCTAAAGCGAATAGCCTCCCTAATCTTTATGCCGGCAGCACCCGAAAATTCCCCCGACTGGCAGCAGCCGTTCATCCTTTTCGCCGCGGCCTACGCAGGTTATCGCCACCCCCTCGATGAAACAGGAGCGAGCGGAAACAACATATCAATCACACTTTAAGGCAGCTCGACCCCGTAGCGCTCTCCAAGAGATCGCAGCTCAGCCAGAACCTCATCGGGGACGGGGATCCCCTCCCTGCGCCGTTTCTCCTCCCAATTCCATTCGATCTCTCCCGGGAGGTAGATCTCTTCCTTCCCCGCTGCGCGGCGAGCCCCTTTGATGTCCCTCACCAGGCGCTCCATCTTCTCCTGGAACTCCTGCGGGTCCATGAACGCCGAGATGTTGAGGGCTGCGAAGAAGTGGCCGACGTTCTGCGGGGCATCGAGGCGCCGGAGATTGCTGACATAAGGCCCAAAGGCCGCTCCCGAGAGGATTCCGCTCAAGACGTCGACCATCAGGGCAAGGCCGTAGCCCTTGTAGCCCCCCAAGGGGAGAAGCGTCCCACCGCTCATGACAGCCCTGGGGTCATCGGTGGGGTTCCCCTCGCTGTCCAAGGCCCATTCGAGGGGTATCCTCTCCCCCTTCTTGGCAGCAAGGGCGATCTTGCCGATAGCCACGACGCTGGTCGCCCCGTCGTAGATCACCGGCCTCTCCCTTCCCGCAGGCACGGCGATGCAGATCGGGTTCGTCCCAAAGTAAGGATCGCGGCCACCCCACGGCGCCATGTTCGCGGAGGCGTTGGTCAGGGATATGCCGATCATCTCCGGCAGCGCCTCCTGGGCGTAATAGGCGGCTATACCGAAGTGGTTGGAGTTCCTGACGACAGCCACGCCGACCCCGTGCTGCCGCGCCTTCTCGATGGCGCGCCGCATCCCTGCCAGCCCGGCGACAGCCCCCCAGCCGTTGTTGGCGTCCAGGACGCAGGCAGCCGGCGCATCGCGCACGACATCGATGCGCGTGCTGGAGGCGATCAGCCCAGCCTCCAGGCGCTCCACATACTGCGGGAGCCGCACGATCCCGTGGGAGTCGATACCCCGCAGGTTGGCAGTGATCAGGTTGTCGGCGACGACCTCGCTCTCCTGGGGCTCGACCCCGGCGGCCTTCAGCACTCGCGCCGCAAAATCCTTCAAGGCTTCAAAGGGGAACACAGTCTGTGGCAAAGCCGCATCACCTTCCGGTCCGTTTCTTCAGGCTCATCTCCCGCCCGTTCTGGCGAGGAAAAACCGCACCAAGGCATGGCTCAAGAGGTTCAAGAAGAGGACGACGAGCACCAACACGGCAGCCGTCCCAAAGGCAACGGAGAACTCCCCGGTCTCCATCGCCACGAGATAGAGGTGCATGGAGAGGGTGCGCGCCGGCTGGAATATCGACCGGGCGAGCAGCAGCGAACCGCCGAGGGTCAACAGGAGGGATGCCGTTTCCCCGACGACGCGGCCGACACCCAAGATGATGCCCGTCAGGATGCCGGGCATGGCGCTCGGCAGCACCACCCACAAAACGGTCTCCCATCTGCTCACGCCTAGGGCCAGGCTCCCCTCGCGGTAGGACTGAGGCACAGCCCTGATCGCTTCCTCCGAGGTCCTGACGATCGTCGGGAGAACCATGCAGAAGGCTGTGAGGCTTCCGGAAAGCAGCGACCACCCCCCTGTCAGCGGCCTCAGCAGGACGACGAAGAAGGCGAAGCCGAAAAGCCCGATCACGATCGAGGGGATGCCAGCCAAGGCGTCGGTGGCGAACCTTATCGCCCGCACCAGGAGGCTTTCCCTGGTGAACTCGGCCAGGTAGATGGCGGCGCCCACCCCGACCGGAACCGCCATCAGCATGGTCAGAAAGGTGAAATAGATGGTGCCGACAAGGGGTGAGAAGATCCCCCCCTCGCTCCCCATGCGGCGGGGGTTCTCCAGGAAGAAGGAGAGGCTCAGCCTGGGAAGGCCCTGCACCAGGATGTATCCCAGGATCACCGCCAGGA
>JBNATO010000246.1:0-3217 GCA_049701555.1 Thermacetogeniaceae bacterium
CACCTTCTTTGATCCAACTTTCCAGCTGGTTCCACTTAATGTATTGTCAAATGTCGTGGTCCTACAACCCCAACATTGCCGAAACAATATTGGTTTAGGCTGTTCCGCGTTCGCTCGCCACTACTTACGGAATCACTTTTGTTTTCTCTTCCTCCAGGTACTTAGATGTTTCAGTTCCCTGGGTTAGCTTCCGGCATAGCCGGATGATCATATAGATCAGGTTGTCCCATTCGGATATTTGCGGATCAATTCGTATTTGCCAATCCCCGCAACTTTTCGCAGCTTATCACGTCCTTCATCGCCTTTGAGAGCCTAGGCATCCCCCGTGCGCCCTTAATAACTTTCTCTTGTTTTTCTTTTAAGGTTGAATGTAATTTACATTCTTTTGTTTCCCAATATGTCAAAGAACTTTAAAGTCAGTGCTCAGTTATTGGTTACCAGCTGCCAGTTGTTATACTGAACTTTGCTGATATCCCTGATCATCTGCTTAATGTTGATACTTCCGGAATCGAACCGAAAACCTATGTTGTGCCACCTGGCATATCTCTTGTTCCAATACTTGTTTGAACGTTTGTTTTGTGACCTTTTATTGTCTTTTTCACTATCGTACTTTGTACCTCAGGTACTTGGGTACTCTTATCTTGTGGAGAATAAGGGAGTCGAACCCTTGACCTCTAGAATGCAAATCTAGCGCTCTAGCCAACTGAGCTAATCCCCCATATTTCAGTTTCAAGTTCTGAGTGCTTAGTTTTAGAGTGGTACATCCTAGAACGTCGAACTCTAAACCTTGAACTTTAAACTACTTGCGTAGTCCCGCCCAGATTTGAACTGGGGACCTCTACATTATCAGTGTAGCGCTCTAACCAGCTGAGCTACGGGACTGTCTTTACTTGTGCTTGCTAGCTTCAAGCTATAAGCTATAAGCTGACAGCTTTCCGCGTTTTGCTCTTATATTTTATAAAAAAGTAGTGATAAAGAAAAATGCTCCTCATCCGATTAATGTCTATCCCAAGCTCCAGAAAGGAGGTGTTCCAGCCACACCTTCCGGTACGGCTACCTTGTTACGACTTAACCCCAGTCACTAGTTTTACCCTAGGCCGCTCCTTGCGGTCACAGACTTCAGGTACCCCCAGCTTCCATGGTTTGACGGGCGGTGTGTACAAGGCCCGGGAACGTATTCACCGCGCCATGGCTGATGCGCGATTACTAGCGAATCCAGCTTCACGAAGTCGGGTTGCAGACTTCGATCCGAACTGAGACCAGCTTTAGAGATTAGCATCCTGTCACCAGGTAGCTGCCCTTTGTACTGGCCATTGTAACACGTGTGTAGCCCTGGACATAAGGGCCGTGCTGATTTGACGTCATCCCCACCTTCCTCTCACCTTACGGTGGCAGTCTCGTTAGAGTTCCCAGCTTAACCTGATGGCAACTAACGATAGGGGTTGCGCTCGTTATGGGACTTAACCCGACACCTCACGGCACGAGCTGACGACAACCATGCAGCACCTTGCAAGCCGTCCGAAGAAAAGCACCTTTCGGCACCGATCGTCCTGCATTTAAGTCCAGGTAAGGTTCCTCGCGTATCATCGAATTAAACCACATGTTCCTCCGCTTGTGCGGGCCCCCGTCAATTCCTTTGAGTTTCACTGTTGCCAACGTACTCCCCAGGTGGCTCACTTAATACTTTCGCTTGGCCGCATACTGTGTATTGCATACAGCGAGTGAGCATCGTTTACGGCGTGGACTACCAGGGTATCTAATCCTGTTCGCTCCCCACGCTTTCGTACCTCAGTGTCAGTTACAGTTTAGTAAGCTGCCTTCGCAATCGGGGTTCTGTGTAATATCTAAGCATTTCACCGCTACACTACACATTCCGCCTACCTCAACTGTACTCAAGCCCAGCAGTATCAATGGCAGTTCTACCGTTAAGCGGCAGGATTTCACCACTGACTTACTGGGCCACCTACGTACCCTTTAAACCCAATGAATCCGGATAACGCTTGCATCCTCCGTATTACCGCGGCTGCTGGCACGGAGTTAGCCGATGCTTATTCCTGCACTACCGTCAAAATCCTACTCGTAGGACACATTCTTGGTGCAGAAAAGAAGTTTACAACCCATAAGGCCGTCTTCCTTCACGCGGGATGGCTGGTTCAGGCTTGCGCCCATTGACCAATATTCCTCACTGCTGCCTCCCGTAGGAGTCTGGTCCGTGTCTCAGTACCAGTGTGGGGGATCATCCTCTCAGAACCCCTAGACATCGTAGTCTTGGTGAGCCGTTACCTCGCCAACTAACTAATGTCACGCATGCCCATCTCTTACCGATAAATCTTTAATTTATAAATCATGCGATCTATAAATACTATGTGGTATTAATCCGGATTTCTCCGGGCTATCCCTCTGTAAGAGGTAGGTTGCATACGCGTTACTCACCCGTGCGCCGGTCGTCAGCAGAGCAAGCTCCCTGTTACCCCTCGACTTGCATGTGTTAGGCCTCCCGCTAGCGTTCATCCTGAGCCAGGATCAAACTCTTCGTTGTAAATAAAAATTGTTAGAATCTCTAAAGATTCAATCTTGTCTAGCTCGTGGAATAAACTCGTTTAATTCGCAATTCTTCCTTATCTTTCTACTTTTTCAATATTTTCAATGAACTCTTTTTGTCGCAAAAAATAACCGCAACTTGCACCGCGGCTCTCCTGTTTTGCTCTCAGTATCTTCTTGTATTTGAACTCCCTTCCAACCTGCCTGGTAAACCGTTTCAGTCGTTCGGGGCGGCAAAGTTAGAAAGCTTTTTGTTTCTTGCAAAATTTTAAAGCTCTTTTTTCTAATCTTTTTTTTCGCCGTAAACCAGACTTTCTTCTTACGAAATCAAACCCCGAAAGGTTCTTGCCTGATTACCCAAATGTGTCGATGAACTCTCGCTCTTTTAGCGGCTGCAAAGTAAAACCTTTTTTCTGTAATCTCCAAATCGTTTTTGAAACTTTTTTCAATCACCTGGTTACCTCAAAACCCTTTCAGAACGCCGCTTACAAGCCTCCCGGTCTTACCCGGTTGTCTCTCTAAGCGGCTGCAAATATAGACACCTTTTCCTTCCAAACAACACCTGAACCAAACTATTTTTCAAAAAAATCTACCTCACAGACTTACTCCCTCTTATTCCCAATTACTTAACCTACCGCAAAATATTTACAGAACCACTCTTGAATAAACTGTAAAC
>JBNATO010000247.1:0-3176 GCA_049701555.1 Thermacetogeniaceae bacterium
CTCTGCCTGGGGTCTTCGTTTTCATAGAGATAATAGAAGCGCTCAGGAAAACGGCTGCTCACCCAACAACCCCCTCTTGGACGTAAGAAAATGCATGGAACTCGCAATACTCCTCTCCCATGGAGGCGCACTTCAGCTCCTCGCAGATGATAGGGCGCTCCAGGATCACGCTGAGGTAGGCGGAGAACTTCCCGCGCAGCATGTCGCAGACGACCCTGGGCGTCCGGTAGAGGGGGTACTCCCTGGCGATGGCCACCTCGATGGAGTTGTGGCAGCGGATCACGGCGCGCCCCTCGCTGGGGTCGATGCTCACCAGCTCCGGCCTCCCCAACCCAAGGTTCCTGAACTCCCCGAACAGGGAATTGAGGGCGTCAACCGGGTCTTCGGAGTAGCTCTCCCTGGCATTCCTGGCCACGATCTCGGAAGAGCGGTATCCGGCGTCGAAGAGGACCGCCTTCATGATGTGCGGGGCATACTCCTTGATCGCCAGGACGAGAAAGGCGTACATCTCCTTGGTGAAGAGAACCGCCCTCTCCCCGGCGATGGCCAAGATGTCTCCATCACGGCTCACCATCTCCGTCTTCAGCCTGCGCCTCAGAGGGAAGAGCCTCCCGCGGCAGGTCCCGCTGGAAGCGTCGAACTCCACAGCCGTGGAGTACTCCACCCCCAGGGCGTCATTGAGAGCAGCCTGGAAGGCGCCGAGGCGCGGGCAGTAGAAGTAAAGCCCCTCCTGCTCCGCTATCCTGCAGAAATCCTGGTAGACGCAGCGCTCCCGCTCCAGGGTGATGACGACCCCCTCGGCGTCCCCCTCGATGCGGTAGTCGTCCTCATTGAGCATCCCCCCTTGGTCGAGGATGCTGAGATAATGGCTGCAGACAGCGGCAGCGTCCCCCGCAGTGAACCCAGAACCTCCGCCGAACTCCTGCAGGACCATCTCCCCGACGCCGCGGGATACCTCCTCCAGCCAGTACCTGCCGCTGAAGGGGAGCTTGGCAGCGGCCTTGCTCAGGCTCAGATAGAGAAAGTTCAAGACCTTCCTGTAGATCTCGATGTTCCCCTTCAATCCCTACACCTCCGAATCAGGCGTCAGAACAATCCCAAAAACAGGGCTGATGCTGAAGACGTGAGGAACAGCGCTGAACTTGCCGCTCCTCACCTTCCCCACCTGGAGGACGCGGACGGGCCTCTTCCTCGAGCCCTCGAAGCTCATCCGGACCACGACATTGTAGAGGTGGCTGGCGATGGTCATCACCCTGTCTTCGAGCACCCCATCGACGAAGACGTCCAGAGCCAGCACCCCACGCCTGCGCAGGTACTTGAGCCGCGCCCGGTGGAACTCCACGACCTCCGCAGGCTCAAGCGCGGTGAACAGCGTGCTCAGGCTGTCCGCGACGAGGCGTATCCGCATCCCCTCAAAGCTCCTGATCAGCTCCTTCTCCAAGGCGAAGTACTTATCGAGGCTGTGCTGCTCAGCCAGATGGTACCTCTCCCCGCTCGCCTCTTCCTCGTAAGCATCGACGAAGACCAGCCTCCCTGCCTCCTCGTAGGCCCTCGTCCCCACCTTGAACGCCGCCAGGTGGCGGCGCATCACATCCGGGGGCTCGTCGCAGGCGACATAGATGCAGACATCGCCGCACCTCAGCCCCTCCTTGATGAACTCCCCTGCGAGCACAGTTTTCCCTACGCCGGTGTCCCCGTGGACCATGATCTGGGTGCCGTAGACCATCCCCTGGGAGATGATCCTGTCGAGCCCCTCCACACCGAAGTAAGCCAGATCCTTCACCTAAAACCCTCCCACCCTGGGGTAGACCTGAACCCCGGAGCTCGTGATCTCCATAAGGTGGCTTCCGGTCAGATGGCCTACCCCGCGCATCTTATAGAGCTCCAGGCGCCTTATGCGCCTGCTGTGTACGAGAGCAGAGCTGAGAAGGATGCTCCCCTGCGCCAGGGCCTGTACGACCTCCAGGTGCTCACCTCCAAACTCCTTGCCGGATGGGTAGAGGAGGAGCGTGGTGCAGCCGGCGTTGTTTAGAAAGCCGATCATGTAGAAGGCCTTCTCCCGCAGCAGAACTGCATCGCTGATGCGCCCGATGAGGTCCGGCAGGGAGTCGATGACGGCCCGCTGAAAGCGGTTCTCCCTGACGAGAGCCCCCAGGGAGAAGATGAACTCGTCGATCTCCAGATCGACCAAGGGTCGGTAATACACCTGGATCAGCCCCTGGCGCTCCAGCTCCGCCAGGTCCCACCCGAAGGCGGCGGCCTGCGAGACGATCCTCTCGGGCGCCTCCTCGAGGGAGACGTAGAGCCCCCTCTCCCGGAAGAGGAGCGCCCCCTTCACCAGATACTCCAACCCGAGGACGGTCTTCCCCGTCCCGGCCTCGCCTATCACGACGACGCTGGAGCCGCGGGGGATCCCCCCTCCCAGAAGCTCGTCGAGCCCCTTTATCCCCGTCCTCAGAAGGCCGCCGAAGACCGGCGCTGGCTCCGGCAGGTGCGGGCGCAGGGAGTAGACCCTGACCCCCTCCGGGGTGATGCTGAAGCTGTGCTTCCCCGAGATGTGGGGCTGCCCCCTGCTCTTCAAGACTTCGATCGAGCGCCTGCGCTGCAGCCCCCCGTTGGCATCGTAGCCCAGCCGCACGACCGCATCGACGACGAACTCCTCGAAGCCGTGAATCCCTTCGCTCTCATGTTCCTGTTCCTGCACCAGGAAAGAGGTCAGGCCGAGGCGCCGCAGGCCGTTGCAGAAAGAATAAAACTCCCTCCGCAGCTGCAGCGGGTCCTCGATGACCTGGCGGAAGTGGGAGATGCTGTCGACGAGGAGGCGCTTCGCCCCGATCTCCCGCACAGCCTCCTCCAGAAAGCCCGTCTCCGGGGTGAGGACCGCCTCAGGAGATGTGCAGATCACCCGCAGCCTGTTCTCCCTCTCCAAGGAGCGCAGGTCCCACCCGAAGTTCATGGCATCGCGGTAGATAGAAGCGGGAAACTGCTCAAAGGTGAGGAGCACCCCCGGCTCGCCGAGGTCGTGGGCGCCGCGGTAGAGGAACTCCAGCCCCAGCGTCGTCTTCCCCGCCCCCGGGATCCCCTCCACGAGGACGGTGCTGCCGGGGAGAATCCCCCCGTAGAAGAGCTCGTCAAAGCCTGAGATTCCGGTGGCTATCAGTTTCACAAAAGGACCC
>JBNATO010000248.1:0-3171 GCA_049701555.1 Thermacetogeniaceae bacterium
GGGGATCATCCTTCCCCCTGATTTTGCCACGAGGCTGAAGCGTGGGGATTCTGCTGAGGTCCAGGTCATCGTCGATGCCAGCGACAGCATGGTCTCCAACCAGGCCATAGCTGTTGCTAACGCCATCGGGCTTCTGAAGTCTCAGGAAGCGATCGCCAAAGGGGTGCGGTTTCGGGGCGAGATGCCCTACGACATCCGGGTGCGCCCTTGGTACAATCCCGATGGCATCACTGCTTACTACATGGTTCCGGCCATCCTAGGTGTTATGGTTACGATGACCATGGTTTTGATGACAGCGGTAGCCATCGTGCGCGAGAGGGAGCGAGGAACGCTGGAGCAGCTGCTGGTCACCCCCATCAGGCCGTACGAGCTGATGATCGGGAAGATTGTCCCTTACATCGCGCTGGGGTACCTCCAGATCACAGTGGCGCTTGCGGTTGGCTCTCTGATATTTCACGTGCCGGTGAGGGGGAGCCTGCTGCAGCTTTACCTGTTGACGCTCTTCTTCATAACCGCATCGCTGAGCCTCGGGCTCCTCATCTCCAATGTTGCCAAAACTCAGATGCAGGCGATGCAGCTCTCCTTCTTCGTCTTTCTGCCGAGCATCATGCTTTCCGGCTTTCTGTTTCCCCGTGCGGCTATGCCCAAGATCATTTATTATATAAGCTGTGTGATCCCACTCACATACTACCTGGACATAATCAGGGGGATCGTCTTGAAGGGGATCGGGCTCCCTTATCTCGTCGGTCAGGTGACCGCACTTATAGTCTTTTCCGTCTTCTTTTTGGCCATCAGCGTTCTCAAGTTCAAGAAGAGGATAGTCTGAAGCGCTAAACAAAAATATATGAGCTTGAGGAGGTTCTTCAAAGTTGAAAAGGTTCAGAGTGGTTTTTCAGCCAGGCAACCGTGAGACCTACATACCGGGTGGGGTTACTCTCAAAGAGGCCATGGATATGGCAGGAATTCCCTTCGATTTTCCCTGCGGCGGGAGAGGGAAATGCGGCAAGTGCCGGGTCAAAATCGCAGAGGGCGCGGCTCCGCCGGCAACGGCAGAGAAGGAGCACCTGGATGCATGGGAGATCGAGGAAGGTGTCCGCTTGGCCTGCCTTGCTGTGGTGGAAAGGGACCTCGTCGTGGAGCTCCCCTATGAGAAGACCCCTGAGCACAAGATCTTGATGGAGTCTGTGGAGAGAAGCGTGAAGCTCGATCCCCATCTCCTCAAGGCATATGTAGAGGTGGAACCCCCTTCCTTGGAGGACCAGAGGTCCGACTGGCGACGCCTGAGAGATGCTCTCGCTGAAAAGGACGAGAGGTACAGGGATTCTGGGGTTTCCCTCGGGGTTCTCCGGGATCTCCCGCAGGCTCTTCGGGCAGCGAAATACAAGGTCACGGCGGTTGCTGGGGATGGGCAGATCATCGGTGTCGAAGCAGGGGATACTACTGATAAAATGCTCGGCATCGCCTTTGATATCGGGACGACTACCATAGTGGGTTACCTCCTCGACCTCCGCACGGGCGAGGAGCTGAGCGTGGTATCCGCCCTCAACCCTCAGACGCGGTTCGGGGCAGATGTGATCTCGCGCATAACCTTTGCCACCCAAGAGGATGGCGGTCTTACGAAGCTGCAATCAGCAGTTGTGGAGATGCTCAACAGCTTGGTGGGGGAGGCGGCGGAGAAGGCGGGCGTCAGGCGGGAGGATGTCTATGCCATGACGGTCGTCGGAAACACATGCATGCACCACCTGTTTCTGGGGATTAACCCGAAACATCTCGCCCTGTCGCCCTATGTGCCGGTTGTCAGCGAGCCTCTCGCACTGGCTGCGGATGAACTGCAGATCAGGATCAACCCAGCCGGGAGGATCTTTGTTCTGCCCAATATCGCCGGGTTCGTCGGAGCGGATACCGTTGCGGTGCTGCTGGCGACCGAGCTGGATTGGAGCGACGGGATCAAGCTGGCGATAGATATAGGAACCAACGGCGAGATCGTGCTTGGTTCCAGGGAACGGCTGGTGGCCTGCTCGGCTGCAGCCGGGCCCGCCTTTGAGGGGGCGCAGATCAGCAGCGGCATGAGAGGGGCTCAGGGGGCGATCGACCACGTCCGCTTCGGGGATGATGTCGAGTATACGGTCATCGGCGGCGGAAAGCCAAAGGGCATCTGCGGCTCGGGATTGCTGGATGCGGTTGCCGGGTTGATCAAACTCGGTATAATCGACAGAAGAGGGAGGATCTCGGAACCTGAACAGCTTGCAGGCACCTCAGCTGAAAGGTTCAAAGGTCGCCTCATCAAATATGAGGGGATGAGCGCCTTCCTCCTCGCTGATGAATCGGAGACGGAGCACGGGAGGGCGATCATGATCACCCAGCGCGACGTACGGGAGCTGCAGCTGGCCAAAGGGGCGATCGCCACGGGGATTCAGGTTCTCATGGAAAAGCTGGGGATCGGTGTGACGGATATCAAAGAGGTTCTGCTCGCTGGGGCATTTGGCAATTATATGGACCCCCACAGCGCTTGTGCCATAGGGCTTATCCCCCCCGAGCTAGAGGAGAGGGTGAAGCCTATCGGGAACGCTGCGGGAACAGGGGCGAAGCTTGCCTTGCTTTCCAGGGGAGAGTTCCAGCGGGCTGCTGCCATCGCCAGGTTTGTGGAGTACGTCGAGCTGGGGTCTTACCCGAGTTTTCCGACGATCTTTGCGAACTCGATGAGTTTTCCAGAACGACGCTGAGAAATGCATCTTGGCTGTTTTCGGTGAAGGGCATGAACAAGAAAGGCGCAGCTCTGCTTTTGGTAACGGTTTTCTTTTTCAGCACCTTTGAAGTCGTCAGCAGGACGCTTAAAGGCCAGGTCAGCCCGCTCCAGCTGAATTTTTTGCGCTTTTTTGGGGGCGGTTTGGTTCTTCTGCCGTTTGCGCTCAAGGACTTGAGGGGCAGAGGCGTGAAGCTGCGGTTGGCGGATATTGGGGCTCTGCTCCTCGTTGGTGGTTTGAACGTCGGTGTGAGTATGACCCTGCTACAGTTCGGGATCGACCTCAGCAGCGCAAGCATCGCTGCGGTAGTCTTCAGCTCTAATCCCCTAGCCGTCTCCCTGGCTGCTGCCCTCATGCTCGGCGAATCCCTGACCTGGCAGAAGTTTTGCGGTGTGGTTCTCGGTTTTTTGGGGGTGTTGGTCGCCTC
>JBNATO010000249.1:0-3163 GCA_049701555.1 Thermacetogeniaceae bacterium
ACTTCGTCGTGATCATTTCTTCGTTTTCGGATCAGTTTTAAATTATCATTTACACGCTGGTCATTCTAAAAAAAGGGCTTGGCCTGAGCCCTGATCAGGCTGTAGGGCTGGACCGGCCCGAGCTGAAGCCTCCGGAGAGGGAGGCCGCTGCGCGGATACTGGGGAGCAATCCCTACATCCGTGTAAGCTTTCCTCAGTGAAAGAGGAAGCCCACTCCCTTTCAGGGGTGGGAGGAGGTCACGCTGGGAGCCATCACCGTGGGAATAGTCCAGCTCGCGCTGACCGTCCTGTACTACTGCAAGGGCTGGCTGTGAATGTGAAAAAGGTGCAAGACACGAGGAGCGGTTAACCCCAAAAAGGGAACCGCTCCTCATTAGCTTTCAGGGTCTCACTGGCCTAAACCATTCCGGAAGGGAGGGATGGGGCGGGCTGGTGAGGCCCGCCCCGAATGTATGAAAATTTGGGAGTACAAGCCTGCGGGGAGAGACATCTGGGGGCGCCAGGTCTGGGCAGCCTACTTCCTGGGCAGTTTCGCCGGATACCGCTACCGCCGTACTCGGAGGGAGATGGATAGGCTCCGCAAAAAGTACGGCCGGTTGGTCGGAATCCGGGAATGGATAGACTGCCCGGAGTGGTGCCTCGCCAAAAACGGCGTTGAAGCCCCACACCTGCTGGCGTAGAATAAGAGGTGAAAGGCGGTGGCTGCTTTGGCTGAGCTGCTCATCATCCCTGAAGTCCTCCGGTCTAAACTGGGGGATGAAGGGGCTAGAGAGCTTATCCAACTCATCAATAGAGCGGCAAGCGGGATAAAAGAAAGCCTGAGCGAAGCAGGAGCAGAGAGGCTGGAAAGGCGGCTCATGGAGACAAAAACTGATCTGGAAAAACAACTCTCGGAGACGAAAACCGGGCTGGAAAAGCAGCTCTCGGAAACGAAGGCTGAATTAGAGAAGCAGCTTTCAGAGACAAAAACCGAATTCAAAAAGCAGCTTTCGGAGACGAAAACTGAATTAGAAAAACAAATAGCAGAAACGAAAGCTGAATTGGAAAAGCAGATAGCTAATACCCGCGCCGATCTGATCAAGTGGATGTTTGTCTTCTGGGCAGGGCAAATCGTGGTGATAACAGGCTTATTGAGCCTCTTCTATAACCTGCTGAAATAACTGAAGCATTGAGAGTTTATAAGCGGCCTGAACAGGCCGCTATTGCTTTACGAGGGCCTCACCGGCCCGCTTAAACCATTCCATCGGAAAGGAGGGAGTGGGGCGGGCTGGTGATGCCCGCCCCGAATAGATGAATCTTGAGAGAATGAAGGAAGCCTTAAACCGCCTGCTTGCCATATTCGAGTCCGGCGACCTTCCTGCCGCCGTAGCGAGGACGCTGATCCAGCCCGTGCCGGGCTACGAAAAGCCGTCCGATAAGTGGAGCTTGGGCAACAAGATCCTGATGCTCCTGGCGGGCACTGAGGACGCACGGGGCTTCAGGCAGTGGCAGGAGGTGGGAAGGAGAGTGAAGAAGGGAGCCAAGGCGTTCTACATCCTTGCCCCCCGTACCAAGAAGGTGAAAAAGAGAGTGGTCGACCCCGACACCGGCGAAGAGCGGGAAGAAGAGCAGACGGTGCTGATCGGGTTCAAGGACATCCCGGTGTTCCGCTACGAGGACACAGAGGGCGAGCCGCTCCCGCAGCCCGACTACAGGCCGCCCGAGCCGCCGCCGCTCTACGAAGTCGCCAGGAAGTTCGGGGTAAAGGAAATAACCTACACCCCATTTGACGGCAGGTGCTACGGCTTCTATACCTGGGGGCCGGGAGGAAAGAAGATCGGCCTCCATACCCATGACGTGATAACTTGGTTCCACGAGCTGGGGCACACGGTACACGGCACGTTCCGCACGCTCAAAGGCGGCCAGGACCCGGAGCAGGAGATAGTCGCAGAAGTCTTCGCAGCTACTATGTGTGAATACTTCGGCATCCGCGGCTACCACTGGCACGCCTGGGAGTACGTCAAAGCCTATTCGGGCCGGGAGCCGCAGAAGGCGCTGAAGGCCGTCTTCCGGGTGCTCTCGGACGTGGAGGAGTGCTTGAGGCGGGTGTGGGAAGTGCAGAAAGGGCAGGAAGGGAGCAGGGCCGCTTGACCGGGCGGTGCCTGCTCTTTCTCTTTTGTATTGACGTTGTCACGACAGGGTGGTATTCTGAAAGTGGGTGTAGGCTTTGCGGAAGATAAGGCGTTTTGTCTGGGACGCTTGGAACGTAGGCCACATCGCCCGCCACAGGGTGACGCCGGAGGAGGCGGAGGAAGCGTTCTGCAACGAACCGCTTTTCTTAAGAGGGCGCGGCGGAACCCGTGTGGTCTTGGGTCGCACCGACGCGGGGCGGCTTTTGACGGTGATATACGTCGAAAGGCCCGGCGGCGAAGCATACGTGGTCACGGCCCGCGACATGGACAGGAAGGAGAGGCGGCGATACCGCCGCGAAAGGGGGCGTTAGCGGTGAAGGAACCAAAGACGTTGCCGGAGTTCCGGAGTGAGCAGGAGATGGCAGAGTTCTGGGATACCCACAGCGTGGCTGACTACTGGGATCAGTTTGAACGGGATGATGTCGATCTCGACCCTGACCTGAGCAGGCAGATAGCGGAGAGGTCGAAGACGAAACGCGTCACTCTGCGCCTGAAGGTATCCCAGATCGAAGCGGCTAAGGAGATCGCGAAGAGGAAAGACATCCCCTACCAGACCCTGATGCGCTCCTGGATCGCCGAAGGCATCAAGCGGGAGCAAGAAGAGGGCGATAACCTGGCCCGGCGGGGCTGACATCAGCCCTGATGGGTTGTGAGCCGGGGCTGGTTTACCAGCCCTTTTTTATTTTTGTCTTGGGTCTCTACCGTTCCTAAAATGTTCCTTTTGTGAACGAAATAGGGCAAGTGAGGCGCAAAAGAGGCCAACATGCAAGCTCCTAAAGAAAAATTTTTGGTTCGCAAAAGGAAAAAGAGGATGGGAGGCGAATATACAGCAACATGGATTTGCGCGTTTTGACCGGATTTGAAAACCACCTGCTGGGGAGGGGGTTCTCCCCTGGCACGGTAAAAATTTACCTGGGCCACCTGTGCCGCTTCTTCGAGTGGCTCAGGGGCACATGCGGCTCCGCCGATATAAAGGCCGTCACCCCCCTGGA
>JBNATO010000250.1:0-3151 GCA_049701555.1 Thermacetogeniaceae bacterium
CTGCGGGAACATGAAATGGCAGCCAGACGATACATCAGTGATTAGATCGGCTGCATTGTGTCATTCTAGATATTGAAGCGGTCTTTAACCAGCGAGTTCCGGCATATAAAATGAACAGACTGGTGTATTTTTATGCCCGGAACGAGAAGGGAATTACATGGACCGCATTGTGCTCGTCGCAATCCTCACTGGGTTAATTCATCTGGTAGATACCCTTTTCTATGGAGTTCGCTTTTCTGGGGTAAAGACCCGCCACCTCGCCACCGCTTATTCCCTCTATCAAATCATTTCCATCCTTGCAATGACAGCAAACCTTGTGCAGGCTCCCCTTTTATCCTCGGTGGTTGAACAGGCAATCAATGCCGGCTGTATCGCCTACAGCGCTCATCTTAACACCCTGCGAAAGAGCATAAGGCTGATAATCTTGGCAGGTTCTGGTGGCACAGCGCTTGCGATGATGGTGACTCCTTTGTTCGTTGTGCTCTTTAACAGGCTTATATTTTTGTTCGAAGGTATTGGCTCTATTCCTCGGCTCATTTGTGCTTTGTTTTCTCCTGCTCGATTTCCAAAAGTATTTCATGCTTTGCGTTCTATGGCCCGTGCAGTCTTGTTTTCGGGCTGGAAATTCTCGCGGATTTACCCACAGGGTCAACTTCATCTGAGGCTTTTCATTGCTAATGTAGCGGTCGTTGCTATCTGGACTACTGGGGTGCTCTCAGCTCTTTACGCTGCTGCGATGCTTCCCCCATATCGCTCTACTGCCACCCTTCTTTCCGGGGTTGTTAACGGTATAGCAGTTGTTCTGGCTGCTATTTTTATTGACCCTGTGATTGCTATGATCACTGACCAAGCGATGCAAGGTTTAAGGAGCGAGAGTGAGTTTGGGCAGCTCACTTTTCTTTTGATTCTTAGTCGGTTATTAGGCACTTTCTTTGCTCAGTTGCTCTTCCTTCCGGCGGCATCTTTGGTGAAATATGCTACGATGTTGATTGTTCAGATATCGATGCTTTCCTGACGCTTTTTTAGGGATGTGTGGCTTCATAAAATCGCTTTTTGGGAATATAAATAGACTCTATGTCTTTTATTATCCACGGGCCGGGACAGGCACCAATTTTTGCTGTTTTCCATATTATCTATTGTGACGCAAAGATGGAGGGGATAGGCTTGAACTCAGAGCTGTTCTTGGCAACAGCTATTTCTTTTCTTCACGGGCTTGTATTCTTAACTGGTTATATCTGCAACAATGTCTTTCCGCAGCCGCTCTCTGAGGAAGACGAGGCATATTACCTCAGACGAGCTGAGGAAGGGGATGAGGAGGCCCGTAATATTTTAATTGAGCATAACCTTCGTCTTGTAGCGCATATCATCAACAGGATATAAACACCTCTTGCGGTGCTTGATCGTTTTTATGCAGTAGGCCTCAGGTGGACAGGTTGGCTTCTGCTGTGGCCATGAGGTTTTGATTTATCTTGTTGTGTCAGCACCTGGCACAAAATGAGGTTGATCTTTTCATTTTGGGCGATTGACCTTTGCTCTTGGAGTGTCGGCCAAGGCCCCCGAGGCACTGTCTCTCCGCAGACGTCAGCGCCGACTAATAGCCAGCGCTTAAGGCACCACTGTAGAAAAGCGATCACTTCTTCTACTGAGAGTTTGCCTTTACCCCAGTCCGTATTTGTTTCACTGAAGACATCCTTGTCTATGCTAAGATAGAGGGAATCTGTATCCATGAGTTCCTCGAAATAGCTCTTCCGCCGTTTGAAGAAAAATTGCCATGATTGAGCGGTTAGGACAATAACCTTCTCATCCAGATTGGGGATTCCCTCGGCAACACCTCCGATTACCACCCGCCTCACCCCAGGGAGCTTGATGACTTCCCGAACCCAGGAGCCGCAGGTGATAAAGCCTTCGGGAGACGGGAAAAGATCAGCGTGTTGGTCAAAGATGAACACACTAAGTGGGGTTTTCTCCACCAATCTAGCTATCAGTGGGAGAGATAGGTGGTGAAAAGCTCCGCTGCCCAAAAAGACAAATCTTGCTGGGAAAGTTTCTAGGCGGTTCTGTATGACTGTGAGTGTCTTTTGTGAACTCATGCATTTGAGCCCTTCAGCATCTAAACGCAGCCTATGAGCGGCCTGTCTCTTTACCTGTGGTTGCCACATATAGGAATCATCTGTTTCTAAGATCCCTATACACATGGCATACCACTCCTCTTCCGGCAGAAGGCTTGCGTTTTTTGTAAAATTGTAGCATCTCTCGGTACCAAGTCAAGGGCTGTAAGGATTTGGTGGGGTTGTCTGCTGTCTTTAGACAAGCGATAGAAGGAATAAGTTTTTATTGAGGTGAGGAGGGGAGTGAGAAGAAAGCTAAGGATCAGCAATAAGTATGACAAGATGGCGCCTGAAGAGCTGGAGAATGTTCTTAGAGACTTTTGTGGCCTTGATGATAGGGTTCTCGATGTTATTTGGAGGGTGAGCCTGATCTTGGTCCAGCACTACTTGACGGAAAGAGAAACGGGAAAGGTCTCGCTTGAAGAACAAGATGCATTTGCACAGGGTTGAGTTTTTTAGTCTTTTACCAGCGAGGGGTAAACACACAAAAGACTTAAAAGGGGAAGTGTGGTGGAAATGATAGCTATCTATGCCAGGGTTTCGACAGGGCTTCAGGTTGCGGAAGGGACCAGTCTGGAGAGGCAGGTGGAGCTTTGTTATAAAAAAGCTTACGAGCTTGGGTTTAGCGATGAAGAGATAAAGGTTTACAGAGAAGAAGGGATGACTGGCGAAGACATCGACCGTCCTGCGCTGAACCAACTAAGAAACGATGTTTTTCTCGGCCTTATAACTCATGTAATTTGTACACATCCTGACCGCTTGAGCAGAGACCTTACAGATAAGCTGATCATCTGTAGGGAGTTTGAGCGGCATGGAGCCCAGCTGATTTTTGTTGACACCGAATACAAAGATACCGCTGAAGGACAGCTTTTTTTTAATATGCAGTCAGTTATCGCTCAGTATGAGCTTGCACAGATCAAGAGGAGGACTATGAGGGGCAGACTGGATGCGGTTAGAAAGAGACAGAAGATTATGCCTATGCGAGTGGCGCCATTTGGATATAACTTTTCTGATGGCAAACTCGTAATAAATGAAAGAGAAGC
>JBNATO010000251.1:0-3113 GCA_049701555.1 Thermacetogeniaceae bacterium
TGACTGTGTATCTTGCTGCTGCTACCGAGGGCATCGTATCGTTGACTACATAGCACCAGCCAGACATTCCCTGGTTGGCAAGGCCGCAGATGGAGTCGACGAAGTCCGGATAGGTTGTGGACATGGTATAGGGGAGGCCGGTGGCGTCCAAAGCACCGAGTGCTGTCATTCCCCATTTGCCTTCCTTAGAGAGGAGCACGTCGCCCGGGCCAAAGAGAAGTTCACCATTTTTGCCCACCACGGCAACTCCGACCGTGCAGGTACTATAACTTCCCGAAGACGGCGCTTTCACTGTTAAAACGGCCGTAGCAGTGATGTTGTTATAAGTGGCCTTGATTGTGGTGTTGCCTGGTTTAAGCCCTCTGACCAGCCCTTTATTTTCTTCATTATCCACGCTTGCAACACTGCTATCCTCAACGGACCAAATGGCCTCATTTGTTACATCTTTAGAAGAACCATTATAAAAGCACAATTTCGCCCTAAACTGATTAGTTTCATTGACTGTTACAGTAGCAGAAGACGGCTCAATGACGACAGGTATGAGGGCCTTAGGAAGGCCTTCGTCTGTTTCTAAGAGATTGTAGGCATAAAGCGCCCAGGTTGTGTCCATAGTGTTGCTGAAGCTGCCAAAACTGCCTTCTGGATGCTGCTCATCAGGGGGGTTAAACGCCTTGCTGAATAGATAATCTACCGGACTCTGGCCATTTTCGCTGTGCTTCCATGAAGCGGGATCAATGCCTAGTGCCTTAAGAGTGACAATTGCTTCAACTGTGTCGATAAGGGGATCATCCATACCTGTCCGAAAGCTGCCATCTCGTTGCTGTTGCTTTTTCATCCAGCCGAGCCCAGCTTCAATCGCTGTTCGAATCTTCGGGTCCTCAGGAGCACCCGGGAGATAGGATAACGCCCTGACAGCTTGTGCAGTCGCCATAAAGTCGGGATAGTATTTTTTATCAACAATAAACCCCCATGACCCATAGTTCGCATCGCCCGAGTTGCTATTTTGGGTGCCTAAAATATAAGCTTTTGCGTCATCAGGGTTTATAACACTAATAAATCCCGCTCTTCCCAAAGCATCATATGTAGGGAGATTGCTGAAGATGCTGTAGTTTCCAGAGTCAAAACCTTCTTCGGAATGCCGGCTTTTTAAAATCTCCAATAACTGGTTAACTAAATCATCCCGGCCAAACTCCTTCATCGCCAGCAAATCGTACGCAAGTTGCTTTGCCGATGTCTTAGAAGAATTTGAAAGATCTTCGGTTACGATCTTCAGTATAGCGTCTTCCAGAGAGGTGTTATTATAAACCCAGTCGCTCACATCAATACCAGCTTGTTTTAGGACATAAGCAGTATAGGGGGAAATATTGGTGTACTCATTCCTCCCAGCACCGTTTTCCAGGTAATCATTCTTAAGCAAGTTAGCCGCTTTGTGGAGTAGTAGCAGAGCTTGGTTTATGCTCAGACAACCTGTATAAATATCTTCAACACTTTCTTTGCCATCTTTGGTTACTGCCTTCGCGGTAACCGTATACCAGGTACCGGCATCGTAAATGTTCTCGAATGATGCTTTATAAATGGTGGTTTCTGCATCAGTTGTAACTGTCTTGGTAACGTCATCCTTACCGAAAGAACTTAGTGTTATCTTTATCTCGGCTCCGTCACCAGAATTTCTTTCAATCGTGACTTCAATCAAATTTGTATCGTAATTGTAGTTCACACTTTTAATAACCGGTTTTTCGACAACGTCCAAAGGAAACGGCTGAGAATCTGCCGAAGGAAGTGAACTCTCGCTTATCGCTCCGTTTGCTTCGACTTTGACCTCTAGCTTCATTGCTGTTGCTGTTAAGGTGTAAGTTCCTTCCTCAGCGATGTCCAGATAGACCTTAAACCTGCCGGAAGCGTCTGCAAATACGGGTTTAGACGTTGCTGCCGTATTATTATTACTGTCAAAAGCGGTGACTACTACCTGTGTTCCTGGGTCTGCGCTTCCAGACACCTCGATCCCCTGAGTGCCCCTCGGGACCGCTGAAGTTATACTCGGCTTATTTGGAGGTGTTGGGTCCTGCTCAACCACATTGATCGTTGCCGGCTCCGGTTTCACCATTTCCGGAAATCCGTCTTCGCGGAATTTTTCCGCTTTAAGTGTATACTCGCCAGGAGGCAGCAGGTTTCCTTGATCGTCAGCAAAAACTACAGTGTATGTTCCGTCTTCGCTTTCGTAGACCTTGTTGTAAACAGAAGCATCAACAGAACCATAAACGGTCACACTGGCCCCTGTTATAGGTGACGATTCACTGGAGAGTTTGATGGCGAGATAACCATTTTTTTCAGTGACCTGGTACACATCAGGATACTGCGTCCCGGCCCAGTCACCGTAATACCATAAGACAGTATCACCTTCCTGAAGCACATAACTAGCAGCACCGACGTTTGGTGAATGCCCATTGACCCGATACATCCACCCGTTCCAGCCGCCAAAATGACCGCTTTTCTGTTCTTCTATTGAGGTGACGAAACCGTTGCTTTCTATTAAGCTCAAACCATGTTCCTCAGCGGCACGTTTGAGGGCATCAAGTGCTGTGCTCCCCATGGGAAGAGACACCCGGCACGTGGGGAGGATCGTCCCATCAGGGTGATTAAAGTCTTGGTACCCTTCAATCCTCACGTTTACCGTTATCTCACCATCCGCAGCTCGAACTGGCCAACAGGGGATCACAAAGGTGGCCATCATTAACATAGCAAGTAATACTCCCAAGGGCCTAAAGCTCCTTCTCAACCAGAGCATTGTTTTCTCCCTCCACTATGTAATAAGAATCCAGGCTGAACTGCCAAAATTAAAAGCCCGGCCTACGAGAGACCGGGCACATCGCGCGCTCGAGCAAAAAACCCGAACACGTGAACACCTCCCTATCTCGCGTAGTTCAACGGTGTCCGTGGAACAGGCAGGTCTCCTGGCTCGGGTTCCTCGCCCTTCTCTGCCCTTCCCATCCGCTTTCCAGCTGCCCTGCCTTTTTCAGGGCAGCTGAGTGCCGGACAGTGGTCACGCAGAGGGGCTCCCCCTCACAGTGGCGGGACCGCGCCGGATTCTCACCGGCTTCCCTCTTAGGCCTTGG
>JBNATO010000252.1:0-3103 GCA_049701555.1 Thermacetogeniaceae bacterium
TATACGACCTCCCTCTCCCCGTCCTCGCCGCTCCTGATGACCCTGGTGCTCCCCCTGCGCAGGCTGGAATCCAGGCGCACCTCCACCTCGCAGGGGATCGCCTCCTTGACGACGCTGCTGCTCACGGTCCTAACGCAGAGGAGCGGCTTCACGGCGGCGAGGTTGATCTCCTGGTCGATGTCCAGGCGCTCGGTCAAGCCGGGGTTGGCCTGAAGCAGGTCATCGACCAAGAGGCCATGGGCGCGGGCGATGCTCCAGAGGGAGTCCCCCTCCTTCACCCGGTACTTCACGACCTGCGCCCTGCCGTCCCTGAGGAGGGAAAGGGCGTCCTCTTCGCCGGAGATCTCCTTCACCTGCACCGGCCTCGCCCTCAGAGCAACCTTTTCAACAAACTCGACAGACTCGATCTCCTCCCCATCGAGCTTCTCCGCATACTCCCTCTTCAGGCGCTCGAGCACCCTCTGAGCAGCATCCCTGTCCTCCAACACCAGAGCCGGCTCGCCGTCGATGACGATCTCCACCCCCTCCGTCAGCCAGGGGAGGCCATAAAAGGCGGAGCGCAGCTGCCCAGGCGACCCCACGTCCCTCCGGGCGACCGAACACGCCCTGAATGTGGGCTCTGCCGGAAGGTAGACGCGCTGCCCGAGGCGCTCCTCCAGCTCCCGCTGCACCTCCCTCAAGAGCTGCTCCCCCTGCCGCGGGGAGGGGACGAGGGCGATGTCCCTCCCCTGAAAGCAAACGGCGTATGCCAGCCTGTTCTGCATCAGGTAGAAATTGCCATAGAGCAGCAAAAAACCGGAAACAACCGCCGCGTAGAAACCGGGCTTTTTCAAAAAGTCGGGCATGCGGCGATTCTTTCCGGCCTTCCAATCCCTCACAGCTGAGGCAACGGCACATATCCCCTCTGCCAGGGAACCCCTCATCCATTGCCAGCGGTCCTCCCACCACGAAGGGATCCCCTTGTAAATGCCCCAAGCGGCCTCGGCGAGCGCCCTAGCGGCCTCTCT
This sequence comes from Thermacetogeniaceae bacterium, assembly GCA_049701555.1. GTDB lineage: Bacteria > Bacillota > DSM-12270 > Thermacetogeniales > Thermacetogeniaceae > JBNATO01. The sequence goes on from JBNATO010000252.1 coordinate 1,008, forward strand.
CAGCCTCTCTCCATTGACACACTCTTTCGTACGCTGAAGTTGGCGCTTGCAGGATAATAAAAATAAATCCACCCTTCTCCTCCCCCACGCTCTTCTCTCCCAGACCATCCCCCGGATCTATCTGTCAGGGCCTCTCTCTGCAGCAAAAACAATGACCATAAATATTCTACTGCAGCAAGGCCTTGGTTGTAAATAGGACTCGTCACCGCAGCCGCTGGGCGATGTAGTAGAGCGCAGCCTCCAGGCGCATCCGCATCAGCTCGCAGGACAAGCGGTGTGGCCTCAAGATGTCCCCCTCCAAGAGCGCCGCCTGGGCGTGGCAGCCTCCACCGCAGAGGAAGCGCGCCCAGCAGCTCCTGCAGGGCTCTTTCCTGTAGATGTGCGCTCCGAGGAAGCGCTCCCGAAGCTCCCTGTTGGTGATCCCCTCCCGGACGTTCCCCAGGAGGTACTCCCGGTTCCCCACGAACTGATGGCACGGATAGATCTCCCCTCCAGGCGCCACGGCGAGGTACTGGTATCCCGCCCCGCAGCCCGTCATGCGCTTGGCGGCGCACGGCCCTCCGGAGAGGTCTATGGCGAAGTGGTAGAAGGTAACCGGCGTCCCTTTCTCTTCCAGCTCCAGCAGCAGGCGCGCCAGCCTCAGGTACTCGTCCCTGATCCTGTCCAGGTCCTCGAAGCGAAGGGCATAGGGCTCGTCCTCGGGAGCCACGACAGGCTCCAGAGAGACGCTCCTGGCGCCGAGCCCGGCGAGGTGCTTCACATCTTCCGCAAAGTCGAGGTTAAACCGGGTGTAGGTGCCGCGCACGTAGTACTCTCCGCAGGCGCCTGTCTCGAAAAACCTCCTCAGGCGCTTTTCCACCAGCGACGACGTCCCCCTGCCCCCTCTCGTGAGGCGGTGCCTGTCGTGCACCTCCGGCCTGCCGTCGCAGCTCAGGACAAGGCTGATGCCGTGCTCCCTGCAGAAGGCCAGAACGGCGTCATCGAGCAGGGTGGCGTTCGTCGTCAGCGTGAACTTCCACCTCTTCTCCCTCCCCCGCTCCCGGGCATACTCCACAGCGAACCTGATCCCTTCGAAGTTGAGGAGGGGTTCCCCGCCGAAGAAGTCCACAGTCACAAACTCATAAGGTGACTCCTGGATCAAGAGGTCGAGCGCCCCCCTGATCACCTCCAGGGGCATGAGGGCGCCCTCAGAGCGGACATCCCCCGGGACAAAGCAGTAGCTGCAGGAGAGGTTGCAGGAGTGAGCGATGTTCAAACAGAGGGCCTTCAGCCCGAGCTCGTTCCCTGGGGCAAACTCCTCCCAACCTGGGTCAGCGGTCAAGAGTTCCCCCCTTTCCTGCAGCTCCCGGAGCTCCCTAGAGGCCTCCTCCACCTCCTGAAGCGGGAAGCGCTCCGCCGCCTCCCTTTCGGCAGCCTCCCAACTCCTGCCGCCAGCCACATGGCGCAGGATCTCCCAGGCGACCTCGTCCAGCCTGTGCAGAGAGCCGCTGTTGACGTCAAAGGCCAGGCAGCAATCGCCCACCCGGAAGAGGTGCAGGTCAGAAGATGTTCCCCGCATTATCTCTCCCTGACAGGGCAAGCCTGGTTACCCACGGTGCACGATGTCTTACAGGCCGACTGGCAGGAAGTCTGGCACTCTCCGCACCCCTTCGTCTGTTCCGGCTTCCGCAGGCTTCCCGCCACCACTGTCTGGACATGCTTCCTTTCCTTCATCCCCGAGACCTCCTCTGTAGTTTTTGGAAGCAGATGCCTCATTACTTGATCTATTTTAAACCCATCAGAAAAAATGCGCAATTTGAACGAGCGAAACCTTGGGGGCCGGGCGAGGAGCCGCTGTGGTATAATAAAACATATATGGAAGGCATTTGGCAAGGAGGGAGCACCGTGGAGGCCAACCGGACGGCAGGAGAAAGCTGGGACAGGCTCGCCCGCATCCAGGTGCACCAGCACGGGGAGCGGACGCTGCGCGCCCTGGAAATACTCAAGAGGCCCGAAAACCGCATGGAGGTCGTCGACCTGGCGCTGCCCTGCGGCGGCGGCACCATCTCCCTGATCGGGATCAAGGACTGCGACCCCGAGCGCAACCTCGGCGACTA
>JBNATO010000253.1:0-3023 GCA_049701555.1 Thermacetogeniaceae bacterium
ACGAAGCGGAGCGCGCGGAGGTTATAGAAAACACCATCCACTTCCTCAGCGGCTTCCCAGCCAACAACGTTCTGCTCTATGGCGACAGGGGGACAGGGAAATCTTCAACTGTGAAGGCGCTTCTCAACGAATTCCACGAGCGCGGCCTGCGCCTGGTCGAGCTCCCTAAGGAATACCTCTCTGACTTCCCTGAAGTCCTGAGAAAGCTCAAGGGAAGGTGTTTGAAGTTCATCATCTTTATCGACGACCTGGCCTTTGAGGATAGTGCAGAAAGCTACACCGCCCTCAAGGCAGTCCTTGAAGGAGGCTTGGAAAGCAGACCTTCCAACGTGGTGGTCTATGCGACATCCAACCGCCGCCACCTGATAAAAGAGAAGTTCAGCGACAGGGGAGGCCTCCACTATGGGAGCCCAGATGATGAGGTCAGAGCACACGACACGATCCAGGAAAAGCTTTCTCTCGCAGACAGGTTCGGCATCACCGTGATTTTCCCCTCTCCCGACAAGGAACAATACCTCAAAATCGTAGAAGGAATCGCGGCGAAAAGAGGGCTGAACATCGAAAAAGAGCAACTCCATGAGGAGGCCTTGAGATGGGAAAAGCGCAACAACGGACGCTCTCCCAGAACCGCCCGCCAGTTTGTCGACTGGCTGGAAGGGCACCTCAAGGCGCGCAACTTCCGGTAGAGAAAACCAAAGATGGAAGCCACAAAAACCCCCGGCGATCGCCGGGGGTAAACTTTCAAGAGATAAAGCTACTGCCCTTTACAGTCAGGGACTTCTCCACCTTCTAAAGCATAGGCCGGCTGAGCGTTCATCCCAAGGTGTCTGATCTCCCTGGCGATCCAAAAGGCTGTAACCAGCGAGGAGGCTAAATCGGCAGAAGGCCCTGCCATCACCACCCCATGAAGCTTGAAGAAGCGAGGCAAGATCAGGAGCGCCGGAACCAGAAAGATGAGCTGGCGGGAAAGCGTCAGAAAAGCCGAGTGTTTGGGCTTGCCCACAGCCTGGAAATACCCTTGAGCTGACAACCTGAAAGCCGACCAGAGGAAGAAAGATCAGAAAACTCCGGAGGAAATACACCCCCATCTTTAGGAGCCCCGGGTCTTTTCCGCTGAACAAGCTGATGATCTGCTCAGGAAATACCTGAACCATCACGAACCCTAGGCACACAATGGCGGTAGCGCCGGCTATGGCGAGCTTGAGCGCCTCTCTCACACGCTCATACTTTTTCGCCCCGTAATTATAGCCGATGATCGGTTGGGCGCCTTGGTTGATCCCGATCACAGGCATCATAACCAGGTTGAGAACGCTCATGACAATGCCCATGCCAGAGATGGCGAGGTCGCCTCCGTAGTAACCGAGGCTCTTGTTCATCACGGTATTTACAAGGCAAGCAGCCATCTGCAAAGCAAACGGGGCGCTCCCAAGAGCAAGGATTCTCCCAACCACCTTTTTCTCAAGCCTAAGATTTTTCGTCCTTATTTTGAGCGTGCTCTGTCCAAAAAGAAAATAATGCAATACCCAAGCAGCAGAGATCCCCCAGGCGATAACTGTAGCAAGAGCAGATCCCTTTATCCCCATTCCCAAGATATAGATAAACACATAGCAGAGGACGGAATTGACGGCAACGCCGATCAGCATCGTGAGCATCGCCACTCTTGGGTTGCCCTCGCCTCTTATAAAATTGTTCATCCCAAAGCTCAAGCTCTGGAAGATTGCCCCCGCAAGGATGATCTCCATGTAATCATGCGAATAAGGAAGCACCTCAGCGCTTGCCCCGAACAGCCTCAGGAGAGGGGAAAGAAAGATAAGCCCGATCGCCGTTTCGGCAACAGCTGTGATGATCATCAAAACAACAGCATTTCCAAGTATAAGCTCTGCCTCATCCCTTCTCCCCTCACCAAGCCTGATGGATACAAGGGAGTTGCCGCCTATTCCGATAAGCATTCCGACAGCCATCATGATCAGCATCATTGGAAATCCAATGGTGATACCAGCAATACCCAAAGGGCCGACCCTGTTTCCCACAAAGATCCTGTCTATAACGTTGTAAAGGGCGTTTACCAGCATCGCCACAATGGCTGGTATGGAAAACTTCAACAATAGCATCAGGACTTTTTCTTCACCCAAACGCTTCGAATGGTCTAGCATATAGCTTCTCCTTTCATCTCAGGCATCTCTATGCAGCAAACCCCAACACAAAATACAGCAAAACTATTATAACACCCTTGTCAACAGAAGATTTTTTGGTATTACAAGGGAATGTTAGAAAAATAACCTAATCAAGCCATCTGTATTCCTATTTGACTTTAATTGACCATAATTGACTTTATTTGACTATATTTGACCTTATTTGATTTTGACTTAGTTTGACCTTAAATTATAAACTAAAAGCGAAACCACCACGAGATAACCAAAAAGGGGGGATGGACGATGTTCGGCTTGGTACCATTCTACGGGAGAAGAGAAGGGTTACGTCCTCTGTTCTCAGAAATGGAAAAAATGATAGAGAGGATGTTTGATGAAGACCTCTTCTGGGTCCCAGTGTTCACTCAGCCGTTCAAAGCCGACATAAAAGAAACTGATACAGAATACATCGTGGAAGCCGAGCTACCAGGGCTCGAGAAAGAAAATATCAACATTACCTTCGAAGATGACGCCTTGACCATCTCGATCAAGCGAGATGAGATGATCGACGAAAAAAGAGAAAACTTTATCCGCAAAGAGCGCCGAACAGGCAATATAGAACGCAGATTCTACTTCGAAGGAATCGACGAAGATAAGATCTCCGCAAAATACCAAAACGGTATCCTGACAGTGGTATTACCAAAAAAAGAAAGCGGTTTCAAGCGCCGCAGACAGATTTCGATAGATTAACCCTCTCCTTCCCCGAAGCAGCCGATCATCTCCTCCTCTTCACCAGGGATGGCCCCTTGTAAGGGGCTTTTTCTTTTTTGAAGGATCATCTATTCAAGTTAAGTGCGGATATCCAGCAGCTTTTATACCGTACTTACGCACAAG
>JBNATO010000254.1:0-3011 GCA_049701555.1 Thermacetogeniaceae bacterium
GGGATGGGATTTATGAGTTATGTCTTCCTAAGGAGCTCTTCAAAATGGCTTTTGAGGCAGGCCTTGGCGCAAAAAACTCCCTTGGATTTGGATGCATAGACCTCTATATAGAGGGCGCCTGTTGATTAGTGGGAGGTTAAAGTGAGACTCAGGTTAATATTTGTAGGAGAAAAAGAAAGGATATCCCTTCCAATCAATCACAACGAGATACTTCAGGGTATTGTTTATAATCACCTTGATCCTCAACTTGCTGAACAAATTCACACAAGAGGGATGAAAGATCCTGAAAGTCATCGTGGATTAAAACTTTTTACATTTTCAAGACTTCTTTCAGCAAAAAAACCTATTTTTGAAAGAGAGAAGAAGATTTCTTTTTCATTTCCACTTACCTGGATTGTTGCATCACCTATTAAAGAATTTATTATTTCTCTTTACAATAATCTAATTAGGCATCAAACTATTTACATTCCATCTACAGATCCTTCAGAAAAGCAGGTTCTTCGGATAAATCATATCTGGTTATCTCCCTCTCCTGTATTCAAACAGCCAGTTCTGGTTGAGACACTTTCACCGATTACTGCTTACCGAACTGTGGAAAAAGATGGCAAACCCTTTACCCGCTATTACTCTCCTTTAGAGCCTGAATTTAATGAACTAATCTTGCTTAACCTCCAGCGGAAATACAGGACATTAACAGGGAAAAATATCACAATAGATAATGCGTATATAAAACCAGTTAAAGTTGCCAACCGTGAAAATATTATTTATTTCAAAAATACAATAATTAAAGGATGGTCAGGTGTTTTTGAGATATCACTTCCAGAAGAACTTTTTCCAATTGCCTTTTCTTGTGGGCTTGGAGCTAAGAACTCTCAGGGCTTTGGTTGTATAGGAATATGGAGGGGCAGGTTATGAGCGGAAATCAGATTATTCTTTATCCATCGAACTGGCTGTATAATGCTGGCGTGATTGGGTTACTCCAATCCGCTGAACAAATTGAGAAATTCGATGTTAAGCCTTGGCTAAAAGAGGATGGATCTGTAAGCTTGCATTTACCATTTTTTTCAAAACTTAACCCAGATGAGCGTTATTTCGGGCAGAATAAGATCTCATCAATAGTTGGTAAAAGCAATCTTTATAGAAACTTTCTTCAACCAAATCAAAAAGATATTTTTAAAGAGTTTGTTAAAGCTTTAGATTTTTTGCAGCCCTCATACTGTGATATTTGCGGAAATGGCAAGTGTTTAGACCATGCTACAATTACAAATCTGAATAATCTGGATCCTGCGAAGAAAAACGATACCAAATTCCTCTACAGAATACAGAATTTTACCATTGTTCATTACTCAAACTTGGGACCATCCTTAAATGAGTTCCCAAACGCGTTTTGGAACTTGAATCAGAGTGCACAGATCTGTCATCTTTGCAGTTTTTTGATTATCCATCACCATCTTGCCATGACCCGCCTTTCCGACGGCTCGGAGATTTTCATCAATGCGCCGTCCTTTCAGGTGATGTGGTATCTGAATAAATTTGCCAGGGAGGTTTTCGGTTCGGCTTCGTCTGAAGAGATGCGGACAAAAAGAAGCCTTCTGGCCATGTCTGTGATCGAGTACGCTACGAAAATCCAAACAACCCTTAGCGTCTGGACAGGGATGAACATCGAGGTTGTAAGCAAGCGAGGTAATCAGATCGAATTTTTCAGCCTGCCTTATGAAGTGATTCAACTTCTTTCTGACCGGCGCATTGCAAGTATCTTGAACGAAATTGGAGAATTTGAGATTTTAAATCGGTTTTTGGATCAAGATTTCTCATACCTTATAGAGATAGGATATCGTTTTTTACGAATTGGACTTAAACCTGGTAATAAGTGGACTAACTCAGAAAACAAATTCATTAATCAGATACTTCGCATGAAGAAGAACCAAGAAAACCCTGCTAGCGTAGCAGAACAGATTTTTAAACTTTGTGCACTTGTTGAAGAAAAAAAACAAAAAAGGAGGGAAGAACATGACTGTACCAGCTACACAAGAATTTAGTTTAGATCAAATGATAAGACAACTCGAAAATCAATTAATATCAGGAGATCCAAATTATGAGGACTTCAAAAAAGTTCACAATGATTTACTAAAACTTAAATGTAAATTCCAAGGCTTGCTCCAGTGGGCTGCCGAAAACCAGCGAGGAAGAAAAGAAGAGAATAAGTTCAAGGAGCTTTATCGGCAAGTCGCTGGCTGGAACGCTTCAGACCTAATAGATAAATTGAAGCAAATTGGCTTCGCCCTCAGGAAAAACAGTGCCTTGAAAGATGCCTTTGACCGCCAGGGCTATCGCATCTTAGAGCTTGTTCGAGTAGGCAAACGGGACGAAGCCTTCCATGCCATTTTGCGTATCTTTGTCTCGACGAAGGAGAAGTTTCCATCTCTGCTCGTGGAAGCCTTCAAGCCAGTCTACTCGGATGAGCTCTTCAAGATTTTTCTCTTCTCATTCCTGAGCGGCATCCTTAGTAAAGAAGAAATCGAACAAGAAACTCAATAACGAAAAGGAGGGAACCATATGAATGACACAATCAAGAACATCACTATCACAATTATTTTTGACGGTTCAGCCCTCAACCGGGATGAGAAGATTGGGGGCAACATCCTTTCCATCAAGAAGCTTAATGTGAACGGTGAGGTCCGCTCCTTCATCGGTAAGCCGGCGATAAGGCATTATTTGTTTCAAACGCTGAAAACCGGTTTTGGTTGGAAAGAGGCAAAGGTCACGGGGCAGGGGCAGGTGGTCCAGTTCGATATTACGCAGGACGACATTCTCAGTAGTGAGGAATTGGATGCATTCGGGTATATGTACACTTTAGGAGGACAAACATCTATCACTCGCAAAGCACCTGTGGGCATCACCAAAGCCGTTTCCCTTTCGCCCTACGAGGCTGACTTAGCTTTCTATGCAAATCACGACCTAGTGAGGCGCGGCCATACCCAAGGGTTGAGCGTAGATCCTAATCCTTACAA
>JBNATO010000255.1:0-2977 GCA_049701555.1 Thermacetogeniaceae bacterium
GCTGGGCTTCTTGAGGAAGAGGGGTTATCTGCTGGCTCTGGTCAGGTGGGGTCTCCTCCGGCTGTTGCGCCTGCGGAGCAGAAGCTCCGCTCGCTTCCCCGCTCTGGTTCTGCTTCTCATGCGACTTGGAGTCAAGCTCCTCGATCAACTTTTTGGCATCTCCGAGGCTTTCCCTGAGCGAGCCCACTGTTCCCTGAAGGGAATCGACCATATCCCGGAGCCTGCAGTTCTCCTCCCAGAGCTCCCTGTTTGCATCCTCTAGCCTTTCGACCTCAGCTCTAAGCTGATCCCTTTCAAGAGACAGAGCCACGATCTCAGCGCACAGATTCAAAATGTCCTTCACCGATCTGATGGCGGCTATTCTCCCCTCAGGGTCATCCCGTTCGCTGACGGCTTTTTCATAGAGAACCTTCCCGCTGAGGGTCACAGTCCCCATCTCGTAGGCGGCATAGTCGTTGAGCACCCTTGCGATGATCTTTCCTTGGAAAATCCGGTCGCTGTTCCGCCATTCCAGCAACCCGAGTTCGCTCACCCTTGCGAGCCGGATGGGCACTTCGTAGCTCTCTTCGGGCTTCAGGACGACAGGATCGATATGCTGCACAGCCTCCCGCAGGGAGCCCTCGATGCTGAAAAAGACGCAGATTCTGGCAGGAGACACGTTCTTGATCACGAAGCCGCTTTCCCCGTCTTCGCTCTTAAACCACTTTTCAAGATCGAAGCTGCCGCTCACATCCAGTATCTCTTTTGCGTCAGCCGTATCCCCTCCCCCAACCGGCGTCCTGACATATGTGCTGAAAATTGCATAGCTCGTGTTGAAGCCAAGGCCTGCAAGGGTGAGCACGATGAGGTAAAAGAGCGACATCAATATTTTCTTCAACCTTTTCCTTTTTCTATATTGCTTCTCCCTCTCGAGCAACTTCAGCCTGCAGTCATACAAACACTGACCCTCCTTTCGATCTGCCCGTATTCTTTTCCTGGCTTAACGCCTCCTTTGGCGCAATTCAAAGGGCGTGCTCCCCCGGATCCAGGTCCACGCCCAGGTTATAATGGGCAAAAAAGCGTTCCCCGGAACCGTGCGATGCAGGCAACCCAGACGAGTCGGTGAGATCGTTTCTGATGACGCAGGCCTTCGCGGAGCCTGCAGCAACAACGGCACTCCCGGCGGATCTTATTATGTTATCAGCGATCCTAACCTGCCCCGACCGCACAGCGATCCCGCCATCTCCGCCTCTGTCGTTTACGGTGAAGCCCTGGATCACTACTGCCTCCTGATCCGAGCCGCCCGCTCCCTTAGGGTCGATCAGGAAGCCCTCCACCTCGGTATCGAAGACAACGCTCTGTGACTTAACCGTCACGCCCGGAACGCTGACCGTCAGCAGACCGTACCTGCCAGGCGGAACCAGCACAACATCGCCGGGCCGCGCCGCATCGAGAGCCGCCTGGACGCCAGCAGCATCCGGCAGTACAGCCATCCTCCCCACAGGCTGGTCAGGGCGCTGCCCAGCATAGACAGCCAAGCTGAACTCGATCCGTTTTCCCTTGTACCAGTTTCCAGCCCTTTCATCCAGCTGAACCGAGATACACAAATCCTCAACCTTCCCCGGCTCCAGAGCGATCCTTTTCTGAAGAGGGACAACGTCGCCGTCAAGCGCCAGAAGCGACCCGGTATAGAGCAGGTCCCCATCAGCGCTCGAGCACTCCACTCTCAAGGCATTGGCCAGGAACATTTCATCGCTTTCGGCGATTTCCGCTGAAATGCCGTTAATATAGGCTGTCATCGTGCCCAGGTTCTTCACTTTAAGCTCGATCCTGTAGGGCTCAGCCCCTGGCACCAGATCCCCGAGAGCGATGGCCTCGTCGAGCATCCCCCTTCCCCCCGACTCACCTCCGATGTACAGCGTTCCCGCAGATATTCTGTTGCCCTGGCTGTCGATCTTGCTGGCAAAATAAGCAGCTGAGCCCGCTCTGAGCATGAACAGAGCGAACATCGCACAGGCGATCAAAAGCAATACCCTGCTTTTCCTCATATCAGAAAGCCTCCATTGACCCTCAGTCAAGGCTGTATTTTCCCGCTTGCTCTCTTCACAAATATCCCCCTGAACTCCAAGCAAAAGGCAGCGATCAGAGGGAACAAAACCAAAAGGGCAAAGCCCTCCTTCGTATGGACAAAGGTCAGAAGAAGCCCCCCAGAAGGTATGCGAAACAGGTATTTTCCGACGATATCCCCTCGCAGCACAGCTCCCCCGTCCATGACATTGTTGGCATCCCCTTTGGTGTAATAAACCACCTGTCCGCCCTCACGCCTTGTCGCTGCGATCCTGTGGGTGAGCAGCGTTTTGCCGTCAGAAAACCGATAAGTGATGATATCTCCGCTTTTGAGGCGGGCATTCGCCTTGCTGTCAATTACTATGGCGTCCCCCGCCTTGATGGCCGGCCTCATGCTGTCGCTGAGGATCACGACGAGTTTATACCTCCATATTCCGGGGACGTATCCGGGTTCATCCCCTGCCAGCCCTGCTTCTGCAGCCATATATCCCACGGCCAGCATCACAACGATAAGAAGCACCTCAAAAAAACCACCTACAGGCCTTTATCAACGGATATCACCTTTTCCAAACTCATCACTCACCAGCGCCTTTGTCTCTTCTTTTGACAATCAAAAGATGAATGGGAAGCGAGGCGGTAAGCCACCCCTGCCTCGCTTCCCATCGCGCTACGCCTCAGCTACTATGCAGCTTTACGAGCCCGTCTGTCGGCGAGTTCTGTGTGGCATTCGCGACGATGCCAAAGCTGTAGGTGTCGCCCTGGTACTCGTTTCCTGCATTGGGGTCAAACGTGAACGTCAAGATCAGATCATAATCCCTCTGGTCGCCAGGGGCGAGGACAATGCCGTCGCCGCTCTGGTCATCATAGGTGTAGTACCCAAACCACCCATTTGCCCAGCCGGCAAACTCGGCAAGGGTGAGCACACCATCAT
>JBNATO010000256.1:0-2962 GCA_049701555.1 Thermacetogeniaceae bacterium
AACCTGCAACCCTCCGGTTAACAGCCGGATGCTCTACCGTTGAGCTACCGAGGAACGCTATCCTTCACAGCAGCTTCATTATACGATAATTCCTTCTCAGAGTCAATGCCCTCCCCACGCCGCTTAATTGCAGCAGGAATCTCTACAGCAATAAAACTGCCCCTTCTCACTCGGATCGGGGCATCTTCTTTACTCAAGATAGTCTTTCAGCTTCTTGCTACGGCTCGGGTGTCTGAGCTTCCGCAGAGCTTTCGCCTCAATCTGCCTGATTCGCTCCCTGGTCACCTTGAATTTCTGTCCAACCTCTTCAAGCGTGCGCGCCTTCCCGTCATCAAGGCCGAAGCGAAGCCTAAGCACTTCTCTTTCCCTCGGAGTGAGTGTCTCCAGCACCTCTTCTAGCTGTTCTTTTAAGAGATTGTAAGATGCCGCTTCAGCCGGGGCAAGGGCATCCTCATCCTCGATGAAATCACCCAAGTGGCTGTCTTCTTCCTCACCAATAGGAGTCTCCAGGGACACAGGCTCTTGAGCTATCTTCTGGATCTCTCGGACCCGTTCCACCGGAATGCCCATCTCTTTGGCTATCTCTTCGGGAGTAGGATCACGGCCCAGTTCCTGAAGCAGCTGGCGGTGAACCCGCACCAGCTTGTTGATGGTCTCCACCATATGCACAGGAATCCTAATGGTCCGAGCCTGGTCGGCTATCGCCCTGGTGATAGCCTGCCTGATCCACCAGGTGGCATAGGTGCTGAACTTGTATCCCTTTCGGTAGTCGAATTTTTCTACTGCTTTGATCAGCCCCAAATTTCCCTCCTGGATCAGGTCAAGAAAGAGCATCCCTCGCCCCACATAGCGTTTAGCAATGCTCACAACAAGGCGAAGATTGGCCTCTGCCAACCGCCGCTTTGCTTCTTCATCACCCTGCTCGATCCGTTTTGCAAGCTCGATCTCTTCTTCAGGCGTGAGAAGGGGTATCCTTCCGATCTCTTTCAGGTACATCCGAACAGGGTCATCGATCGCTATCCCTTCAGGGACCGAAAGATCTACATCGATATCCTCATCTGCCGGTATATCTTCTCCTATTTTTTCCAGCATCGGCTCATCCTCTTTTGAGGGTACGATCTCAATCCCGAGCGAGTTGAAGTGCTCATAGATGCTGTCTATCTGCTCGGGAGTCAGGTCGATCCCCTGCAGTGTATCCATTATCTCCTCATACGTCAAAACTCCCTTTTCTTTGCCCCTCCTGATGAGTTCCTTAACTTCATCAATTTTGCTCAGCTGCTCATCCTTATTCTCTTCTTCTTCATCCTTCTCCTCCAGATCCTCTTCTAATACTTCTTCTTCCAATTCCTCGTCCTTTTTTTTCAGTTCATCGTCGTTCTTAACCCGATCCTCACTCATTTCGATCCCTCCTTCCTAGAGCGTACTTTGGCGTATAAATGGCTTCCCGTAGCCTTCAGACTTTCAAGCTCTTGATATAAGTTATGTAATTCTGCTAAGATATTATTAATTCCTTCTTGATCATTCTTATTTTCGCACTCCCGCAGAGAATGGCGACAGCGCTCTATTTCCTGCTGAAGCCTTTCCTTTTTTAAAATGAATAGATAATCAGCGATCATCCTTATCCTCTGCTCACCAGCGATATCAAGATCGTCACCCTCGAGAAGCAGGTTGGCAAACTCCGCTTGCTCATCCTCATCAAGCCTGCTGATAAGTTCCGCAGGCTCTCCCCATCCGACCTCTTCTACAAGTTCCAAATATCGACGCAGCTTACCTTGAAAAACCGCGAACCCTAGCTCTTCTCTCACCAACTCCCAAACCTGACGATCCATGCACATAAATCGAAAAAGGCCACGCCTGGCGGCCTCAGTAGCGCTCGCGTTGCGACCAGCGAAAATCTGTTTGCCCTGTTCCATATTATATCTATTTTTTTCATTTCTATCCTTCCTTCCCTGCTTCCTGCCAAGGTACCGCACAAGTTCATTGCGAATGGCTTCCTCAGTCACTCCCAAGCGCTCAGCCGCCTGCTTGATGTACCCCTCGCGCAGCACCAGGTTTTCCACCCTTGCCAGATCTTCCAAAATTCCGCTGACGATCTCCGCCTTTCCATGCACAGTATTTGGGTCATGCTGTCGCGCCAGCTGATCTATCTTAAACTCCAGAAAAGACACGGAGCGGTTCTCCAATACACTTTCAAAGGCTTCTCCTCCATAGGTTCTCAGAAACTCATCGGGATCCTTCCCTGAGGGAAGATCCAAAACCGAAACCTTGGCTCCCAACTCCTGCAGATACCCAGCGCCCCTCAGCGAGGCCGCTGAACCGGCAGCATCGCGATCAAACGCCAGGATCACATCTTTGGTATACCTAAGCAAGAGCCTTGCCTGTTCATGAGTGAAAGCAGTTCCCAACGAAGCGACGGTGTTGGCGAACCCATACTGGTGCGCTGAAATGCAGTCCATATAGCCCTCAACAACCAACACCCTTCCCTTCTCCCGGATAGCAGGAGCAGCAAAATTTATGCCGTAGAGAACCCTGCCCTTGCTGAAAACAGGGGTTTCAGCTGAGTTCAGATACTTCGGCTCTTCATCTCCTAGGGCACGCCCCCCAAACCCCAGGCAGCGACCCTGGCTATCAAAGATAGGAAAAACCACCCTGCCGGCCATGCGGTCGCGGAGCTGACCATAATGGTTCACAAAAAGCCCACATTCTGCCAGGAAACGCTTCTCATAGCCTTTTCCGAGCAAAAACTCCAGCAGCATACCGGTATCCCGAGGGGCAAAGCCCAGCATGAAGCGCTTCCAGATATCCTCCTTTACCCCTCTCTTTCTCAGGTAAAACCTGGCTTCCTCACCTTCCGGAGCATTCAAAAGCATCCTCTGATAAAACTCCGCAGCATGGAGGTTTACCTGGTAGTATTTCTCCCTCCTGGCATATCTCTCCCTGCTTTCCCCGGAGCGAGGAACAT
>JBNATO010000257.1:0-2959 GCA_049701555.1 Thermacetogeniaceae bacterium
GAACTCACTCTTTTCAGCTTGCTCCAGCGCTCCAGCTGCTCGCCGGTTACCAGCCTGAGAGCCTTTGTAGGGCAGACCCGGATACACTGAGGTTCGTCTGCACAGGAGTAACATAGATCGCATTTGTTCGCCACCGTTTTTTGGCCTGCAAGCCAGGCGAGCAGCGACCTTAAACGGCTTGTGCGTTCGGGGATAGAGGGTGGGAGTGTTCCATCCATCGTTATTGCGCCGAAGGGGCAGACCAGAGCGCACATCTTGCAACCTATGCAGGCTTCCTCTTTTACTAAGACCATTCCATCCCTTATCTCAATAGCATTGACCGGGCACACATAGGCACAGGGTGCGTCTTCACAGTGGCGGCACTGGACAGGCATGGTGCCTTGGGGGGAATATGTGAGATGGAGCCTCGGCCCTCTCTGAAGCCCGCTCTTGCTGTGAGCAACTGAACACGCTGCCATACAGGTATAGCATCCGAGACAGCGGTTGGGATCAGCAAGCACAAAGCTGTTCAACATTCTATCTCCTCCCCTGACCGAGCTTGCTCACTGCTTCTCTGGCAAGCTCCACCAGATACCATTCTTTCTTTTCCTCGTATAGCTGCCTGGCTTCGACAGGTGAGATCCTTTCGACTTTTGCAGCAGATACCTTGATCTCGGGTATTCCGGAGACTGGGTCGGCCTTATGCTGCGTCAATTCGTTGACATTGGCCTCCCAGAAGTGGAAGGTGGTGAAGACAGTCTTCTCCGGAACGCGTTCTGTTACCCACGCAATCGCTGCTATGCTGCCACGCCTTGTAGAAAGCTTCACATAATCTCCATCAGCTATCCCAAGTTTGGCAGCGTCAACTGGGTTTATTTCTACCAGCTGCTCCGCGCCCAGACGCTCCAGCGGCTCACACCTGCGCGTCATCGTGCCGGTGTGGTAGTGATATACTCTTCTACCCGTCGTCAGGACGAAAGGATAATCTTCATCTGGTAACTCGGCGAGACTCCCCCTCAGGGAATGATCTGCAATAGAAGCGTCCTTTTCTTCCGGCGCCTGCCCGAGATCGAATAACACAGGGCGAAGCTGTGCCTTCCCTGAAGGAGTTGCGAATTTTCCTCCAACGTACAGTATCGGTGTGCCAGGATGCTTCTCGTCAGGGCAGGGCCAGCTGATCCCCTTCTCCTGATCCAAGCGCTGGTAGGTAATGCCACCAAACTTCTCCGGCACAAGCCTCCGGACCTCATCCCAGATCTCCCTGGGATGCAAATAGTTCATCTTGTGGTAACCGAAAAATCTGGCTAGCTCACCGAAAATTTGCCAGTCGGGCAGTGCCCCTCCAGGTGGATCAACAGCCTTGCGCACCCGCTGCACCCTGCGTTCGGTGTTGGTGAATGTGCCATCCTTTTCTCCCCAGCATGCAGCAGGCAAGACAACGTCGGCCATCCTAGCAGTTTCTGTGAGGAAAATGTCCTGTACGACCAGGAGTTCCAGATGTTCCAGAGCGTGGCGGAAGTGATTGGAATCAGGATCGCTTATCACAGGGTTTTCACCGAAAACATACAGGGCGCGGATTCGGCCCTCAAGGATGGCATCAGGCACTTCTGGGATCTTGATTCCCGGTTTGGCTGGCAGCTTGACATCCCATTCCTTTTCAAACCGGGCGCGGTTTTTTTCGTCTGCTACATTGAGATAACCCGGTAGAAAATTGGGGAGACAGCCCATATCGCAGGCACCCTGAACGTTGTTTTGTCCCCTCAATGGATTCACTCCGGTTCCAGGTCGCCCCAGGTTGCCAGTGACAGCTGCCAGATTCGAGATGGCCACCACAGAGGCTGTGCCGAAGCTGAACTGAGTCACACCCATGCAGTAAACGATCGAGGCTGCATCGGCCCTGGCATAGAGCCTTGCCGCTTCCACAAGATCCCGCTCTGGAATCCCGGTTAAACTGGCAACATAGGCAGGGGTGTAACCCTCAACCGCTTTTACGACATCTTCAAAGCCTTCCGTATGCTCCGCAACAAAAGAGGCGTCAAAAAGCCTTTCCTTGATGATGACATGAAGCATGCCGTTGAGCAGCGGAATGTTGTATCCTACAGGCACTCTCAGCCAGATATCCGCCTTGTTGGCCATCTCTGTGAGGCGCGGATCTGCAACGATCAGCTTTGCTCCGCGTTCCTTTGCCTTGAGTATTTGCCGGGCTACCAGGGGATGGCATTCGGCTGTATTTGAGCCTATGACAAAAATAACATCTGCCTTTTCGCCTATTTCTGGTATGGAGTTTGTCATGGCGCCGCTGCCCAATGTCATCGCCAGACCGGCGACCGTGGGAGCATGTCACAGTCGGGCACAGTGGTCGATATTGTTGGTGCCGATCACCGCTCTGGCAAATTTCTGTGCAACATAGTTTTCTTCATTTGTAGCTCTAGCAGAAGCAAACAGGGCGATGGCATCGGCTCCTGCTTCCTCTCTGATCCTCATAAGGCGGCGTGCCACGAAATCAAGCGCCTCTCCCCACTGAACAGCTACAAACTTTCCATTTTTTTTCATCAAAGGAGAGGTTAACCGCTCCGGGCTGTTGATGTGATGATACCCGTAATACCCTTTCACGCAGAGTTCCCCTTCGTTGACGGGGTGCAATCCGTCCGGCTCTACACCGATGATGCGCCCGTTCTCAACCACAAGATACATTCCACATCCGGTTCCACAGTAAGGACATACTGTCAAAACCCTTTCAATCTCTTTCCCGGCCAATGAGCACACCTCCATTTATTAAACCCAGCCTTCGATTTGAGTTTAATGGAGTTTAGCCTTTGGACTCAATAAAAGGAAAATATGACATATTAATGCAAATAAATTTTTCGAATGAGCAAAAAAAGACCCTTACCCTTCTAAAGTCGGTAAGGGAAAACAAGCCAGAAAAATCAAAGGTAAGGGGGGAGAAGAGCTATTCGGCTATCATACAACAGGCATACCC
>JBNATO010000258.1:0-2956 GCA_049701555.1 Thermacetogeniaceae bacterium
TAGTATTTCCTGTTCCTTGAAATAGGATGAGCGGTGTGATAATATAGTAGCGACAGAAGCAGGTTAAAAACCCTGCGGTGTGCGTGGCGACAGGGGGTTTTGAGCCAACACCAACAAAAGAGGAGCCTGGGCTCTGGTTGTGGCATGTAGGCCCCGTTCGGTATGGGGAAACATAAAGCAACCAGGAGGGCACCACCGTGTAGAGCCGAGGTTCAGAAACGCCCGTCAGCCACGGCATTTGTGGGGTTTCTTTTTATATTTTTTGCAATTTCCTTATCTTGAGGGGAGAGGAGATAGGTTTGATTTTGTATTGGGATAAAAAGCATGAATGCATGCCACGTTCAGAGCTGCGCGCTTTACAGGAAGAGCGCTTGCGCGAGACGGTCAGTCGAGTATACCATGAGGTCCCATTCTACCGCCATGCTCTGCAGGAACGCGGATTGGGACCTAATGACATTCGGAGCATCGATGATCTTGTGAAGCTCCCTTTTACGACAAAGGAGGATCTCAGGGACAACTACCCTTATGGGCTCTTTGCGGTCCCACTGAGCGAAGTGGTGAGGCTTCATGCATCGTCAGGGACCACTGGAAAGCCTACTGTGGTGGGGTATACCAGGAGAGATCTGGACGTTTGGGCTGAATTGATGGCACGGGCTTTAACTTGTTGCGGTGCCACGAAGCATTCGATGATCCACAACGCTTATGGCTATGGGTTGTTCACTGGTGGGCTCGGTGTTCACTATGGTGCTGAGAGGATCGGGGCATCGGTGATACCTGTTTCTGGCGGGCATACAAAGCGTCAGATCATGATCATGAAGGATTTCGGGAGCACAATTTTGACATGCACCCCTTCTTATGCTCTCTATCTGGCAGAGGTCATGGAAGAGATGGGTATAAGCAAGGATGATCTCAAATTGAAGGGCGGGCTTTTTGGCGGTGAGCCGTTTTCTTCGAAGATGCGAGACCAGATAGAGAGGCGTCTCGGTTTGATGGCCCTTGACATCTATGGATTGAGCGAGATCATGGGCCCTGGTGTTGCCGTGGAATGCCCGTATAAAAACGGCCTGCATCTCTGGGAGGATCACTTCTTGGCAGAGATCATCGACCCTGAGACCGGCGAACAGCTGCCTCCGGGCAACTATGGGGAACTTGTGATCACAACTCTTACCAGAGAGGCTATGCCGCTTATCCGATACCGCACGAGGGATATCACTATGATCTTGCCAGGCGAGTGCCCTTGTGGGCGCACCCACATAAGGGTTGCTCGTTTTGTCGGCAGAACCGACGATATGCTGGTGATCAGAGGAGTTAATGTCTTCCCCTCCCAGATCGAAGAAGTGCTGCTGCGCATAAGCAAGACGGAGCCGCACTACTTAATTATCGCTGACCGCAAGGGGCACTTGGATGAGCTGGAGATCTGGGTAGAGGTCTCAGAAGATGTGTTTACTGATGCGGTTAGGGGACTTGAGTATTTGGAAAATAAAATCAGGCGTGAGATCGAGGATGTTTTGGGGATTTCTGTCAAGGTTAAGCTTGTTGAGCCCAAAACGATAGAGCGGAGTGAGGGGAAGACAAAACGAGTCATCGATAGACGACAACTTTAGGAAAGGGGGGAATTGGGGTCGTGACTGTGAAACAACTATCTGTTTTTCTTGAAAACAAATGCGGTAGACTAGCTGAGGTCACTCGGGTGCTCGGGGAAAATGGCATCAATATTCGCGCCTTTTCGATCGCTGATACAACGGATTTTGGTGTGCTTCGCTTGATCGTCAACCGTCCCCAGGATGCCTATGATGCTCTCAAAAAAGAGGGGTTTACGGTCAGCTTAACAGATGTGATCGCTGTCCAGATACCTGATCGCCCCGGAGGCCTGGCAGATGTCTTGGCATTGATCCAAGATGCTGGTGTCAACATTGAGTACCTTTACGCCTTTGTTGGGAAGGTATCCCAGGACGCTCTGGCTGTATTTCGCTTGGAAAATCCACGGGTTGCTATAAAGCTTCTTGAAGAAAAGGGTTTGAAGCTGCTCAGCGAGGAAGAAGTATATAATCTCTAAATAGATAGAGAATGAACAGCAAAATGGCTTTGAAGCAGAAGGTGTCTTTTGTTTTTTTGTCGATGGTTGGTTTATTGATATTGGGAGTAGCTCTTCTCTGGATCAGTTATCCGGCACCTCTTCCCTATAGGGAGCCAGATGCAGGGAAGGCCGATGCCTCTGGTGTTTTTGCGATGTTTTATGTTAAGAAGTTATCATCTCCGTATTTTCAAGGCAGAGCGCCCGGAAGCATCGGTGGGGCTCGGGCGGCTGAGTATATAGCAGAACAGTTCCAGAGGTTGGGCCTGAGGCCCGGGGGTGAAGGGGGAACTTATTACCAAACAGTGACCTGCAAAGGCTTCGAATTGGTAAACCAAGATAAAAGGTGGAAGCCGATTGTTAAGGGTCCCGGTATCCTCTATGCGGATAATGTGTTAGGGTATATCGGAAACGATGGGGAAAAAAACGTAAAACGAGTGATCATTGTCTCTGCACATTACGATCACTTAGGGGCACTGGGTAAAGGCTATTTTCCCGGAGCAAATGATAACGCTTCAGGTGTGGCAGTTCTTATGGAGGTTGCGAGATTGCTGAGAAATATGAGGTTGTCTCCGGATAACCGGATTGTTTTCGCGGCATGGACATTGGAAGAGGAAGGAATGCTTGGGTCGGCCTGGTACGCAGATCACTGTTCACTGGATAAGGTGTCTGCTGTGATCAATTTAGATGCCCTGGGGAACGGCAGCAGCCGGGAATTCTTGGTTTGGACTCATGAGGTAGACAGCCCCTTGCTAAATGCTTTAGCTGATGCCTCTAAAAAGATGCACATCGGGTTAAATATCCAGAAGATGCCTGAACCATCACCCCATTCCAGCGATCACCTGCCTTTCTCTAGGAAAGGGGTTTCTGCTGTGACGATAA
>JBNATO010000259.1:0-2955 GCA_049701555.1 Thermacetogeniaceae bacterium
TGACGTCACCGCTGCCAACATCCTCAGCCAACGCCCTCCGGACGAGATCATCCAGCCACAAGCCAAAAATCATAAACACCGCCACCTTTCTAAATCTGGAAGACGATATGACGCAGCCACAACCTGTCATCAGGATAAGGGTAGTCTGAGCGGAAGTGGCTGCCGCGGCTCTCCCTTCGCAAGAGCGCAGCAGAGACCATGAGGCGGGCAAGGGTCAGGATATTCGCCGCCTCAACCGAAGAGCGGTTCAATTCAAAAGAATCGGAAGCTGCACGCCACAGCATACCCAGTTCATTCAGCGCCTCCAACAGCCACTCTTCGTTCCGCACGATCCCGGCCTTCTCCCACATCAGCCTGCGCACCTGGGCAGCAACCTCATCCCAGTCAGCGCCGGACGGCCGCCAGCAGACAGGCCGCATCCCCGCAAGCCGCCGGGGAAACCGCGGCTTTTTCTCCATCAGCTCCAGATAGCGCCTGGCGTCGGCCACCGCCCGTGCACCGAAGACCAAGCCGTCGAGGAGAGAATTGCTGGCGAGGCGGTTAGCCCCGTGCACCCCGTTGCAGGCGACCTCGCCGCAGGCGTAGAGGCCAGGAATGATAGTCTTCCCTTGGTAGTCTGTCCTTATGCCGCCCATGATGTAATGAGCGGCAGGGGCAACAGGGATGTACCCCTCTTCCAGATCGAGGCCGTACAGCCTGCATGTGCGCCAGATATTGGGGAACTTTTCCCTGAACCTCTCCCTGTTGAGGTGCGAGATGTCCAGGTAAACGCTCTCATCGCCGCTTTTCTCCATCTCCTGGACTATCGCCCTTGTGACCACATCGCGAGGAGCCAGCTCTGCCATCTCGTGGTATTTCGGCATAAATCGCTCACCCCGCCCGTTTCTGAGAAAGGCCCCCTCCCCCCGAACAGCCTCGGAGATCAAAAAGCGGGGGGCTCCTCCCAGAGCAAGGGCCGTGGGGTGAAACTGAAAAAACTCCAGGTCCATCAATTCCGCACCTGCGCGGTAGGCGGCCGCCATCCCATCACCCGTGGCCACAGTCGGGTTAGTAGTGTTCTGGTAGAGCTGCCCGGCGCCGCCTGTCGCCACGATCACCACAGGGGCGCTGCACACAAAGGGCTCGCCTGAGCGGCTATCCAACAGCAGGGCGCCGCAGCAAACACCGGTGTCAGGATCTCTGAGGAGGTCGACCAAAAAACACCCTTCTCTGAGGGTGATGTTCTCCGACCCCCGGCACTCACGGATCAGAGCCCTGGCGATCTCTTCCCCCGTGGCATCGGTGGCGTGGAGGATGCGCCGCTTCCGGTGCGCCCCTTCTCTCCCCAACGCCCATTGGCTCCCCTCGCGGTCGAAGTTGACCCCGAGCTCCACGAGCTGCATCACAAGGGTGGGGCCGTCGCTGACGAGGATCCGCACAGCCTCTGGGTCGCAGATCCCCGCTCCAGCCTCCAGAGTGTCCTCCAGATGAAGAAAGGGGGAGTCATCCTCCTCTACCGCAGCAGCGATCCCCCCTTGAGCCTTCTCGGTGTTGCTGTCCTCCGCCCGCTCTTTCGTCACCACAAGAACCGCCCCGTACTCCTTCGCTCTAAAAGCAGCAAAAAGACCGGCGATACCGGTCCCGATGATCAAAAACTCCGCCTCCACAACAGGCAGATCGGCGAGATCTATCGAAAAGAGCGGTCGGGGCGCCATCGGCGCCATCCCCCTTCCTGAATTCACTGGGTTTTTCACTTATCGGAGCTCACGAGAGCTCCAACATGCGCTTGAGAGCCCTCTGGGCGTTTAGCATGACCTCCTGCTCGAGCTCCACCCTCGGCTCCATTTCCAGCAGAGCCCTTGCCACCTTTTCGAGAGTGGTCAGCTTCATATCGGGGCAGATGAGGTGATCCGCTGCCAGGAAAAACTCCTTATCCGGAGCAGCCTTTTTAAGGGGATAGAGCATCCCCTCTTCTGTCCCGATAATAAAAGAGGATGCCTGGGAACTCTTTACATACTCCAACATACCGCCTGTTCCGGCGACACGGTCCGCCAAATCGATCACCTCAGGGCGGCACTCGGGGTGAACCAGGACCTTCGCCTCCGGATGCCTCGCCTTGGCAGCCATAACCTCACCTGCTGTCAAGCGATCATGGACAGGGCAGCGGCCATCCCATAACACCAGGGATCGCCCTGTCAAGCGAGCGACATAACTCCCGAGGTTTCTGTCAGGGAGAAAGAGCACCGTCTCCTCAGCAGGAAGGGAGGAGACAACCTTCAGGGCGTTTGCAGAGGTACAGACTATATCGCTCTCAGCCTTGACTGCAGCCGAGGAGTTGACGTAGGAGACGACGACGCATCCCGGGTTCTCCTCTCTCCTCGCCCGCACCGCTTCGGGCGTCGCCATATCCGCCAGGGCGCACCCGGCAGCAGGCTCCGGTATCAAGACGGTCTTTTGCGGAGAGAGGATCTTAGCACTCTCGGCCATGAAGTAGACGCCGCAGAAGACGATCACTTCAGCTTCTGTCGCCGCGGCCTGTTGCGCCAGCTGCAGGGAATCCCCGACAAAATCGGCTATCTCCTGGACCTCTGGGCGCTGATAGTAGTGGGCGAGGATCACCGCTTTCCGCTTTCTCTTCAATTCCCTGATCTCTCTGATCAACTCAGCACCCTTTGCATCCGGCTCTCCCACCAGACATCCTCCTTCGAACGAGCGCTGCCCTTCCCTCGACAAAGGCTATATTTCTTCTAATGTTAGGGGAAAAGCCTAGATCTCGTCAAGCATCTCCTCATCACAGCCCCGCCTTACCCAGAGCGAGCGAGAGGAGGGCATTCACCACAGCCACCGCCGCCGTGCTCCCTCCCTGGTTGCCTAGGAGAGTGATATAAGGAACATCTTGTGCGGCCAAGAGCTGTTTGGCCTCAGCTGCCCCTACGAAGCCAACAGGCGTGCCGATGATCAGGGCCGGCCTTATCC
>JBNATO010000260.1:0-2945 GCA_049701555.1 Thermacetogeniaceae bacterium
AGGTGACATACTGAGCGCGGCGGCGCACCTCGGGGCGGGCGTTGGCGACCGCAACCCCAATCCCAGCAAACTCCAACATCTCCAGGTCGTTAAAGCTGTCCCCAAAGGCCATTACCTCCTCTCTCTTGACCCTGAGCCGGTCCGCCAGCACGCGGAGGGCTACGCCTTTTGTGGCCTCGGGATGGCTCACCTCGAGGTAAAGCGGCTTCGACTTGGTGAGGTGGGCTGCAAGCCCTTCCCTGTCGATGATCCCCCTGAGTTCCGCAAGATAGGAGTCGATCCTTGGTTCTTCGTCGATCACAAGAAGCTTTGTGGGTGGACCCTCCCTTAGGAGCTGTTCCAGGTCAGGAACCAAGTTAAAGGGAACCCCAGCAAGGGACGAGTAGTGCTCCCCCTGAGGGGTGATCCTCTCCACATACAGCTTGTCATCGAGATAGTAATTCACCTGTACCTTCTTCTCCCGCCCGAAGGCGATCACACGCCAAGCAACATCCTCAGAAAGGGGGCGGTAGTAGACAACCTCTCCAGAAAAGGCATTCTTAACCAGAGCACCCTGGTAGGTGATCAGAGGTAGGTCAAAACCGAGGAGTTCGGCATATGGCCTTGCAGCAGGAAACATCCTCCCTGTAGCGAGCGTCACCGCAATCCCCTTTTCCTTCACTCTCCTCAGCACATCCTGCGTGCGCTGAGAAATGGTCAGGTCGTCCCTCAGCAAGGTGTCGTCGAGATCGATGGCAACCAATCTGATCTTTTCCATACTTATTTCTCCTCTCGGTGCAGGTGATCATACAGGGCAGCCGCTGCCTTCCTGTTCATCCCCGGAACAGCGGCCAGCTCATCCAATGTGGCGTCCCGTATCCGGGATAGAGAACCAAAGTGCTTCAGGAGCGAAGCCTGTCTCTTTTTTCCGATTCCCGGCACCTCTTCCAGGATAGATGCCTTTGCTATCTTCAGGCGCAGCTTCTCTTGATAGGAAAGGGCGAAGCGGTGCGCCTCATCCCTGGCCTGTTGCAACAGATGCAAGCCGGGATGATTTGGAGGGAGGACGATCGGTTCGCTGCACCCTGGTCTGAAGATCTCCTCTTCTTCTTTCGCCAGGGCAACCAACTCCACATCGCTGCATCCCATCTCCTGCAAGACAGCCTCAGCTGCTCGAAGCTGACCTTTGCCCCCGTCGATCACCAGGAGATCGGGGAGAGGCTCCTGCGAGGCCCGGCGGATCCGGCGCCTGAGCACCTCCTGAATGGCAGCGTAATCATCTCCAGGATGGCACTCGCGGATCCGGTAATGCCGATATCCCTTTTTATCCGGCTGCCCCTCACAAAAACAGACCAAGGAGCCAACCGTCTCCTTTCCGGCAAAGTGAGATATATCCACGCATTCAAGCCGCTTGGGGTAACTCTTCAGGCCCAGCGCCTTCTGGAGCTCCAGCGCCAGCATCCGCCCTTTCTCCCTGGTCTGGAGGGCGCGGCGCAACCGCTGCTCTGCCTTGAGAGCAGCATTCTCCAGGGCAAGCCGGACGAGTTCCCTTCCTCTCCCGCGCTTCGGGTGGCGGATGTCTACCTTCCTGCCCCGCAGCCTCCTGAGCCACTCCTCCAGAAGCTCCGCCTCGGTAACAGGATGGCTTACCAGAATTGCAGCGGGGACATCCCTGCCTGGGCTATAATACTGTTTCATGAATGAAGCCAATACCTCTCCTGGTTGAAAATCCTCTGTGCCTGTAAGAAAGTAATGCTCCTCCCCCACCACCTTGCCGCCTCTCACATGCAAAATCAGCACACACACCTCTCCGAGGTAACTCCCCAAAGCCAAGACATCCTCATCAGGGCCGGAAGCGCTGGCTACCCGCTGCTGCTCCCGCACCCTGCGGATCGCTGCCAACTGGTCGCGAAGCCGCGCCGCCTTCTCAAAGTCCAGAGCAGCAGCCGCCTCCCCCATCTGCTTCTCCAGGCGCTTTTCCACCTCCCGGGTGTTCCCCTCCAGGAAGAGGACGAGCTGCTCGATCATCTCCCTATAGGCCTCAGGGGAGACATTCCCTGTGCAAGGAGCCAGACACTGCCTGATCTGGGCATTCAGGCACGGCCTGCCGCGAGGCGCCAGCGACTTCTCAGAACAAGTACGGAAAGGGAAAAGCTTCCTCAATAGCCTGAGCGTCTCCTTGACCGCACCCACGTCAGGATAGGGTCCGAAATAGCGAGAACCGTCCCTGACCAGCTTGCGAGTGATCAGGACGCGGGGAAACTCATCCGGCGTTATCCGCAAATAGGGATAGGATTTGTCATCTTTGAGGTTGATGTTGTACTTGGGCCGGTATTCCTTGATCAGGTTGCACTCAAGTATCAGCGCCTCCACCTCAGAGTCAGTGACGATGTACTCAAAGCGGTCGGCTTCCTCCACGAGCTTGCGAACCCGCTCACTGGAGGGCCTCCCCTGGAAATAAGAGCGAAGGCGGTTTTTCAGAGAAACCGCCTTGCCCACGTAGATCACCGCGCCGGCTCTGTTGCGAAACAGGTAAACACCAGGCCTCTCAGGAACGAGTTCCAATTCTTCTTTCATTTCCCTGATCACTTTCCGATCCCGTCCTCCAATTTTTCATCGGAATATCCTCTCAAACACAAGAAGAGCGCAGGGATGCTTCAGATGAAACCCCAGCCCTTGCCGCACCCTTTCTCTTTCCGGCAACACCTAAAACTCGCCGCAGATATTGCCCGGTGTAGGACTCGGGGCAGGCAGCTATCTCCTCCGGCGTGCCAGTTGCCACAACCCGGCCGCCTCTATCCCCTCCTTCAGGACCCAGATCGATGACGTAGTCTGCGGTTTTGATCACATCGAGGTTGTGCTCGATCACCACGACCGTATTTCCCGCATCCACCAGCCTGTTGAGGATGAGCAGAAGCTTCCTGATGTCCTCCTTGTGCAACCCGGTTGTCGGTTCATCCAGGATG
>JBNATO010000261.1:0-2928 GCA_049701555.1 Thermacetogeniaceae bacterium
GCAAGCCGAAGCCCGAGCAATCGCAGGAGAAGCGGCTCGGGAGGGGGGCGTTCTGAGATGAGGGGGCCGGTAAGCCGGCTCTCTTGCTGTTGTAGAGGGGAGTCGCCGCATCATTCAGGGGCTATGCAAAGGGGCTGCGGAGGAGGGGAGTGCTATGGGGAGAGCGGAAGATCGCCAGGGTTGGGAGCGGTTCCTCGACCGGCTGTACGCTGTGGCCTACGACAGCGGCTATGCCGATGGCTTTAGGGACGGCTTTGCTAAAGGGCGCAGGGCTCGTGCAGAGAGCAGCTACCGCCGCGGCCTGAGGGATGGGGGGCTGCACGGCTATCAGCTCGGCTTTGAGGCTGGATATGCAGAGGGGAAGAGGGATGCGGACTCCCTGTTTGAGCAGGGTTGGCAGCAGGGGTATGCGGCTGCTCTTGCAGAAAAAAGAGAGAAGGATGGTTGCTGAAAGCCATCTTTTTTCTTATCGTCAGGCGATCCCCCCTTCTCCGGAGACCATCTTGATGAAGATCTCTGCCAGCTTGGGGTCGAAGCGGCTCCCTGCGTTTCCCCGGATCACCTCCAGGGCGGATTCCGGCGAGCCCCCTCTTCTTTCATCTGCAGCTTTTGTGAAGGCCTCGACGATGGAGAGGATGCGGCACTCGATGGGGATCTCCTCTCCTTTCAGGCCGAGGGGGTAGCCGCTGCCGTCCCAATTCTCATGGTGTTTGAGGATGAGCTCAGCTATCCCCGACAGCTCGTTGGAGAAGAGCGCCAGCCTGTAGCCCCTCTCCGGGTGCTGGCGCAGGAGCTTCTGCTCCCTTTTGGTGAGGCGCTTCCCCCGGCGCAGGACCTTCTCGGGCATCCCGACCATCCCCAGGTCCTGGGCTCTGAGCAGAAGGGAGAGGTTTGCCAGCTGCTTCGGGGAGAGCCCTGCCCTTTCTCCCAGCCTCCTGCAGAGCTCCTCCTTGAGCCTGAGCTGGTCTTCGGTCACCTGCAGCTGCTCCAGGAGCTCGCTCAGCCAGGTGTCGATGAGTTTGCTTTGGAACTCTCTCCCCAGCTCGTGTTTAGCCTCGTACATCAGGTCGTCGGCCCTTTTGTAGGCTTCCTTCAGGGGCTGTTCCGGTGAGTCTGCTGTGGCCATCCCGAAGGAGATGCTCAAGGGGAGCGACGGCTGCTCCCTGTTGTATCTCTCCACTGACTCCTGGATGCGCTCCAGGATCTTCCTCCCGTTCCTCTCATCTGTGCGCGGCAGCAGGACGACGAACTCGTCCCCTCCGACCCGTGCGATGATGTCGGAGTTGCGCAGGGCTCTCTTTAGGGCCTGGGCGCAGGCGATAAGGAGCCTGTCGCCCTTGTCGTGGCCGAGGGTGTCGTTGATCAGCTTCAGGCCGTTGACGTCCCCTAGGATGAACGTCACAGGGTATTCGCGGCTCGTGTTCAGGCGGCGGAGCTCTTCTTCGAAGAAAGCCCGGTTGTAGAGCCCTGTCAGCCCGTCGTGTATGCTGAGGTACTTCAGCCTCTCCTCGAACCTCTTCTTTTGGGTTACGTCGATGATGTTCCCGAGGGTCACCCGCTTCCCTTCGTGCCAGATGGAGACGACGGTCTCCTCGATCCACCTGAGCCCGCCGGTTTTCGTGTGGATCCTGAAGGTGTATGGCCTCGTCTTCTCCCCTTTGAGCATTTTGATGGCGCTCTCTCTGACCCCATCCCTGTCCTCGGGGACGACGAGATCCAGGGTGGCCCTCCCGATCAGCTCCTCTTCGCTGTACCCTGTGAGCCTGGCAAACTGGGGGTTTACCATCTGAAACCTCCCTTCTGCGGCTATGTACATGCCGATCGGGGAGTGTGTGAAGAGGCTCTTCAGGAGCTCTGTTTCCCGCTTGTGCTGCGTGATGTCGTGGACTGTGGCCAGGATCAGGTCGCTGTCGCCAAGTGTGATCCTCTTCAGGGTGACCTCGGCGTCGAAGACAGAGCCGTCTTTCGGCCTCCTGGCCTTCCACTCGAAGGTCAGCTCCTCTCCGGCAAGCGCCCTCGCCCAGAGCTCCGGGAGCTCTGATGCCGGGGCATCTTTTGCGGAGTAGTCGCTTATCAGGGAGAGGCTCAGGGCCTCTTCCTTTGTCTCCAGTCCGTACATCCGGAGCATCGTCTGGTTCACGTCGACGATCTTCCCGTCACGGTCGTGGATGAAGATGGCGTCATGAGCGCTGTTGAAGATCGTCCGGAAAGCCTCTCCGGCGCGTGCGCTCTCGGTGACGTCCGCGCCGACGACCACGAACCTCTCGATAAGGCCGTCCTTACCCTTCACAGGGTAGGCCTTTACGAAGAGCTCCCTGCCTCCCGAAGAGATCCTCTCCTCCTCAGGCCATCCCGTCTTCAAGGCCCTTTCGGCCGGGCACCCCTCGCAGGGGCTGATCCTTCCATGGAAGGCTTCGTAGCAGAAGCGGCCTCTCAGCTCGCCAGGCTCTTTCCCGGCGAGCTCGGCTGCCGCCCTGTTCACCCACAGGATCCTGTGGCTTGTGTCCTGGAACATGAGGAGTTCGAGGATGCTGTTGAGGATCAGGCTCTTCTCCCGCTCCGACTCCCTGATCCTCTGCTCCATCTCCTTCTTTAGGATGATCTCTTCGAGGCGCTTGGCGAAGATTGTGAGGAGCTTCCTCTGGCGCTCGGCGATCTCCCCGCCTGTCTCCATGTAGAGGCTGCCGTCGAGCCCTCTCGTGAAGCGGTAGGCGAAGGATGTTTTCCCTCCTTCGAGGGCATCGGGCGGCTCTTCGCCTTCGCGGAACCCCCAGAACACGAGATACCTGGGGTTCTCCCTCCCTTTTAAGGCCACTGCCAGCCTGCAGGCGCCGAAGAGCCTGGCCGCCTTCTCGATGATCTCCTCTGTCAGGCTCTCGTCGCTCTCCTGAAGGGATAGGGCGGCCACATCGTAGAGGCTCAGAAACT
>JBNATO010000262.1:0-2916 GCA_049701555.1 Thermacetogeniaceae bacterium
GAGAACCTCATCGTACTCCAGCCGGCGTTCGGCATAGAACCTGGGGTCAAGCCCCGCTTCTTCAAAGCTCTCTTCCCATAGATGAAACCTGAAGTGCTCCGTCCAGCCGTCAAGCCTGCAGCCGCGCCGCCATGCCCCTTCCAAGACAGCAGCCAAGCGGCGGTCTCCCCTGGCGAAAACAGCTTCCAAAAAGCTGGTCTCGATGTTGTGCCAGTGGTAAGCGGCGCCTTGCCTCCTCACGAGAGACGCCACAAACCTGTGCCTCCTCTCGAGCTCCTCTCGAGGCAGCTGGCCCTCCCACTGGAAAGGGGTGTGGGCCTTGGGGACGAATGAGGCAGCGCTGACTGTGAGACGCACCTTTCTTTTATCTTTGAAGACATCCCTGGCGACCTGTCTCACCTTGCGGACAAGGTCCCCTATCCCCACCAGATCAGCATCCTCTTCAGTGGGAAGCCCGACCATAAAATAAAGCTTGAGCGCCGTCCACCCAGCTTCAAAAGCCGCCCTTGCCGCCTCCAAAAGGTCGTCCTCTGTCACCCCTTTGTTGATCACATCGCGCAGGCGCTGGGTTCCCGCCTCCGGCGCGAAAGTGAGGCTCGACTTATGGACACCAGGGAGGCTTCCGGCCACCTCCACGCTGAAGGAGTCCACCCGCAGGGAGGGAAGGGAGAGCCCCGTCCTGGTGGCGGTGCAGCGGTCCCTCAGCAGCCGAAGCAGCCGCTGAAGCCCTGTGTAATCGAGGCTGCTCAGGGAAACCAACGACAGCTCCTCATAACCGGTGTTCTTCAAGATCTCAGCTGCCTGCCGATGCAGGACCTCCGGATCCCTCTCCCTCACAGGCCTATAGATCATCCCAGCTTGACAGAAGCGGCAGCCGCGGCTGCACCCCCGGAAGACCTCCACCATGCCGCGCTCATGGACAGACTCCGCTAGGGGGACGATCGGCGCATCCGGAAAATAGGTTATATTAAGGTCTTTCACAACCCTGCGGCGCACCCTCTCGGGAGCACCGGGCTTTATCGGGAATACTCTCTTGATCCTTCCCTCACCAGTATACTCCACACCGTACCAAGCAGGGACATAAACGCCCGGGATCTCGCCGAGCCTCTCGATGACCAGAGATCGCTCAGGGTACCTCCCCCTTTTTGCATCCTTGAGCGCCTCGAGGACCTCCAGAAGGACCTCCTCGCCCTCACCGATCACAAAGGCGTCAAAAAAAGGGGCAAGGGGCTCCGGGTTATAAACCGCTGGGCCACCGCCGATCACCAGGGGATGAGCATCGCCGCGCTCGCTCGCCCTGAGAGGGATGCCGGCGAGATCGAGCATATTCAGGACATTTGTAAAGGTCAGCTCATAGGGAAGGGTAAACCCCACCACGTCGAAATCAGCGACCGGGCGGCGCGACTCCAGGCTGAAGAGCGGGAGGCCGCGCCTCCTGAGCTCCGCCTCCATATCCGGCGCAGGAGCAAAAACACGCTCCATCAAATAGTCCGCCTCGCTGTTGACCAAGCCATATAGGATCTGCAGCCCGAGGTGCGACATCCCCACCTCGTAGAGATCCGGAAAGGCAAAGACCATTTTAACCGCGACCTTGCTCCAGTCCTTCCTCACAGCGTTCCACTCGGTTCCCAGATAGCGTGCCGGTCTTTGCACCTTCGAGAGAATATCTTCGAAAAGCGCCTTGTTCAACCCATCTGCCTCCCCTTTTTGCTATTGCTATTTTACCCCTTTTCAGGGAAACTCAACAAGCAGGCCAAAAGAAAAAGCCGCCCAATCGGCGGAAGACATCCGTCTATCGTAATCAGGCTCATTGTTTGTCAGGCTGCAGCTCCAGGATGGGGTCTACAAGGCGGTCGCCCCGGCGCAGCTCGAAGTGAAAATACTCACCCTCCACTGTTCCGATCATCTGCCCCTGAACAACTTCTTGTCCCGCTTTTACCCCGACCTCTCCCAGCCTTCCGTAGAGGCTCCCCAGCTCCTGCGAATGCTCGATCACCACGACTTTGCCGAGAGCCTTATCCTCCATCACCCTTGTGACCCTGCCTGAAAGAACAGCCTTTACAGGCGCACCTCTCTTAACCTTGAGCTCGATCCCCTGATAAAACCGCGGCCAGCCGACATTGTCCTGCTGCCAGCCGAACCCGCGGGCTAGGCTGCCGGTTACAGGGAGATCAGGAAGAGAAGCGGTTTTTTCGCTTTTCTCCAGGGGGCCCATGACTTTCACATCGAGGCCCGGCTTGCTCAGATACTCGGCAAAATCCGTCGCCACAGCCTTGAGGTCATAGTTTTTTGTGAGGAGATAATCCAGAGCTTTCCCTAGCAATCGGGCAGGTTGCCCCCCTGCTTGCCATATCCCCCAGACGAGGCCGAGCACCACCAGCGCAGCCAGCGCTCTATAAGCGAGGCTCTTAGCCCAGCGCAGCAACCAACTGCTCTTCGGCGGGATCCCGACCCATCTCATCAGCGACCACTCCCATCCTTGTCCCCTTAAAGGTTATATATGGCCGCTGATGGAGGAATATGACTAGAAAAGCATCTTTTCCCTCCTGAGATATATGTTCAGAATGAGGCCCACGCAGATCATGTTTGTCAGCATGAAGCTGCCGCCATAGCTCAAGAAGGGAAGAGGGATACCGGTTATTGGCATCAAGCCGATCGTCATCCCGATGTTCTGAAAGATGTGGAAGAGCCACATCGAGAGGATGCCGCCGATGATCAGCCTCCCGAAGAGGTCACCAGCCTCAAACGTCGCTCTGATCGTCCTAGAGATGATCACGTAATACAAGAAGAGAACAAAAGCCGCGCCGACAAACCCCAATTCCTCCCCTATGACAGAGAAAATGAAATCGGTGTGATGCTCAGGGAGAAAATTGAGCTGCACCTGGGAGCCGCGGTAAAGCCCTTTGCCCAGTAAGC
>JBNATO010000263.1:0-2879 GCA_049701555.1 Thermacetogeniaceae bacterium
GCCGCAGAGGCAGCGGTTATCCCGGGCACCACCTCGAACTCCACTCTCCCGTGCTCACCGGTCTCAAGGAGCACCTCCAGGACTATCCCTGCCATCCCGTAGATCCCGGCGTCACCGCTGCTCACAACCACAACCCTCTTTCCGCCTAAGGCCAGCTCCACCGCTCGCCTGGCACGAAGCACCTCCTGGCGCATGCCGCTCCCCTCCACGGCCTGCCCAGGAGCCAAAACATCTGCCAGCAGCTTGAGATAAGGCCTGTACCCGATGACGACCTCAGCCTCCCGCAAAACCTCGAGCGCTCTCGCGCTCAGATGCGCCGGATCTCCCGGCCCGATGCCGACAACAGCAAGCCGTCCTCTGCCAGGGCGACCGTCACCCTCCCGACGCAGGTCTTGGAAAGGATGAGGCTCCCATCCCTTGCTGCAGCCACCGCCGCAGGCTCGCATACACCTTCCACCCCCAGCCTCGATTTGACAAAATCCGACCTCCGGATCTGCGGAAGTTTTTCTGCAACGCTTTGGAGCAGTTCCGTTCCGAAGAACTCCAGTTCGACCCCGAGGGCGAGCGCAGCCTCACGAAGCCCGACCTCATCCTCCTTGATCAGATGGCTGGCGAGTCCCCGCAAGCCTTCCCTCCGCCTCCCTGCCTGTCTCAGGGCAAACCTCACCGCATCCAGAACCTCCGCGGCAGAGACACCCCGCTTGCACCCGATCCCCGCAACAAGGCTCCTTGGGCATAGACAGAGTGCGCCGTCGGGGAGCGGGTCGATCACCCTGCTCGTCACGAATACAGCGGCACCGTCGGCAACAGAAGACCTCCTCTCCTCCCAAGGGACAAACTCCAGCAGGTCGCCACCCCCAACAGAGGGGAGCTCCCATTCGGTGAAGACGACCACCCGCTCCCCTCTCAACAAGGCTTTGTTGACAAGCTTAACCCTCTCCCTGGGGATCGGGTAAAAGCCGCATTCCCGCGCCAAGACGTCGATGGCTGGCCTCCCCTGAACGTCGGTCGCAGTGGTAACCACCGGAACGGCTCCAATAGCTGCCGCAACACGCCTCGCCAGGTCGTTTGCCATCCCCCAGTGGCCGCCCACCAGGCTGACGGCGAAGTTCCCCTTCTCGTCCACCACAACGACACCGGGATCAGACCACTTGTCTTGTAAAAGGGGAGCGATCACCCTGACCGCAATCCCCACAGCCATGATGAAGACAAAGCCGTCGTAGCTGGCCCAGAGCCCCCGAACCAGATCTGAAAGGGAGCCCTTCGGAGAATAGAGATCCGCGCCCCAATCCGCGGGCCAGGCCGCAGCCAGCCTCTCAGCCACCTCAGCGCCCGCTGACGTCAGAAAGACGACGGCGATCCTCCTCCCAGAAGAGTGCACTCAGCCCTCTCCTCCCTTGCGGTATCCATGGGGAAAGCGCGGGTGGTAGAGGAGAGACCGCTTCCCCCGAGAAACCAGGAAGTCGCCGACAAAGACCAAGGCAGTCTTGCTGATCCCTGCAGCCTCGGCTTCAGCGGCTATGTTCTCCAGATTCGCCCGGATAACCCTCTCGCCAGGCCAGGATACGCGCTCCACGATCGCCGCAGGGGTAGTCGGCGGGAGGTGAGTCAAGAGGTCTGAAACAGCCTCCCTCAGCAGGCCTGCGCTCAGGAAGAGGCAGAGGGTCGAGCCATGGCGAGCGAGCTCCTGGAGAGACTCCGCCTCGGGCACAGGCGTCCTCCCCGCCCGGCGCGTCAGGATCACCGTCTGGGTCCCTCCAGGAACCGTCAGCTCGCGCCGCAACAGGGCGGCAGCCGCCAGGAAGGAGCTGACCCCTGGAACCACTTCGTATGGTATCCCCTCTTCATCGAGGGCATCAAACTGCTCCTGAACAGCGCCATAGAGAGCCGGATCGCCGCTGTGCAGCCTGGCAACGACCTTGCCCGCAGAAACCCCCTCTCTCATCAGCTCTATCATCTCCTCCAAGGTCAGGGATGCCGTGTCATGGCAGGGAACCCCGTCCCGGACGAACTTCAAAAGCTCGGGATTGACCAGGGATCCGGCATAGAGCACCAGGTCCGCCTCCCTGAGTATCCTGAAACCCTTCACCGTGATCAGCTCCGGGTCACCGGGGCCAGCTCCGATGAAGTAGACAACTCCTCTGCGTATTTCGCTCACACCGCACCACCCTCTTAAGCCTTTATTTTGGCGAAGGCCTCTTCCCCCGCACCAGGACCAGCGAGAAATAATCCTTTGGAAGCCCCTCAGCATCCGAAACCCTCTCCCCGAGGAACTCCCCGGGCATACCGCACCTGCAGACATAGGCAGCGTCTTCCAGACGCCCCATCTCTGCCAAGAGGCCGAACAGCTCCCCCAACAGAGGAGCGACCTTGAGAATGACCACGCAGTCGAAGTCCATCAACACACGGCGTATAAAGTCCAGGCCGCATGATGCCGGGACTATCGCCAGGCTCTCCCTCCCGACAGCAAGCGCCCGGTTCAGTGCTGCCGCACCGGCGCTGAAAGAGGAGATGCCGGGCACAGTCACCACCTCCACATCGGGCCTCTGCCTGCGGAGGGCCTCGCAAAGGTAATAAAACGTGCTGTAGAGGGTGCTGTCCCCGAGCGTCACAAAGGCAGCGTCCCTTCCGCCCTCAAGAACATCCAAGACCTCACCGGCGGCCTTCTCCCACGCCAGGCTGAGAGAATGCTCATCCCTGGTCATCGGAAGGAGAAGCTCCCGCACTTCCTGCTCTACCCTGAGAAACGAAGAGATGATCTCCAGCGCCTGGCTCCTCTCCCCCTTCTCCCCCCTCGGAACAAAGACCACGGCGGAATCCTGGATAGCTCTGATAGCCTTCAGGGTGAGGAGGTCGGGGTCGCCGGGGCCGACGCCGAC
>JBNATO010000264.1:0-2869 GCA_049701555.1 Thermacetogeniaceae bacterium
CCATTTACTGTTAGAGCAGGTCCTGCCCAGTTGTTATTATCACGGATTCGGGTAAAAATTTTGTAAAATGTGCAAATAAAAAAGGCCTCGTCGAGGCCTTTTTTCGGCTGTAGGGTTCATGCAGCTGGTTCTCCAGCGCTCACTCTTCCAGCAGGACGATGATCACCTGTTTGCCGCTCTCTTCATCCCACCTCTGGAGCTGGCTCTCCAGGAAGAAGATCTGGCTCTTCAGGCGCTCCCTTTCTTCATCGTCTGAGGCGGTGGCGAGCTGCGCCTGCAACGCCTGGTACTCCTTCACGGTGCTGGCGAAGCTCGCAGTTATGTCCTCCCGCGAGACCTGCGGAGGGGACATCAGGCTTCCCACCGAGGTCAGCCTGCTTATGAGGCTCTGCGCTTTCTCCTCGGGGGCGGTCAGCCGCAGGATGACGTCGCGGTGCCCGTTGTTCTGGGCTGTGAACTCAGACTGCAGGGATGCGCCCTCGCTCCTGGCGATGCTCAGCGCCGAGCTGCGGGCATCCTCTAGGCTGCTGACCCGGAGCTTGAGGATCGTCGTGGTGATCGCCCTGGGCTTGTTGAGGAAGACCTTTTCGCTGCCGGCAGAGCTGCCGGAGCTCACCTTCGCAGCATCTGCAGCCGTTCCCGGGGAGGCCGCGGATGGCTTTCCAGCCGGCTCTTCCTGAACAGCGGGACGGCTGGAGGACGGCGAGCTTAGCTTCTCCGGCTGGGCTTTTGTGCTGCCCCCCGGAGCGGTCTGGCGGATGTCCGCAACCTTTCTCTCGGCGTCTCTCTCCTCCTGCACGACCCTCTTTATGGTGTAGCCGGGGGTGTTCTCCGCTGTCCTGAGGTTTGGGAGCCTGGATGCCAGGCTCAGGGAACCTGTGAGTATGGCTATGACCACCGCTGCGGCTGCCAGGCCGCGCCTCTGAATGCCGGCCCTCAGGCGGCTCATCAGCAGGAAGGATGCAGCCGGTTTGCGGGTTGCCTCCTCGGGTGCTTCCTCGGCGATCCTCGCCATCACCTGCGCCGCAAAGCCCGCTGGGGGTTTCACCTTGAGCTCTGGGCTGCGCAGGGCTGAGCGCAGCGCTTCCCACTCGCTGAAGCTGCGCCGGCATTCCTCGCAGGAGGCCGCGTGAGCGCGGAGGGCGTCCTCTTCGGAGGCGCTGATTCCTTCATCGAACCTCTGGAAAAAGAGGCCCTCTGCCTCCTCACAACCGATCGCAACACCTTTTCTCACATCGCCGCCCATCCTGCTCACCTCCTCCCCGGCGGTCTCCTGTTTACATCGACTTGATCATCTCTTTCAGCGCCCGGCGCGCCCTGTTCAGGCGCGACTTCACAGTTCCCAGCGAGCACTGCATCATCTCTGCGATCTCCTCATAGGAGTATTCCTCAATCTCCCGGAGCACCAAGACTGTGCGGAACTCCTCCGGCAGGCTGAGGAGCGCCTTCTGCACCTTTTCTCGGAGCTCTTTCCCCACCAAGGCGTCCTCTGGATCGCCAGCTGGGTCCGCTGCCGCCACCGTTCTGGCGATCTCCCCCTCGTCGGTCTGCACGGGGTCATCCAGGGAGAGGGCAGGGGCGGCCTTTTGGCGCCGGCGCATGTTCAACCACAGATTGACAGCGATCCGGTGCAGCCAAGTCCCCAGATCTGCGTCCAGGCGGAAGCCTTTAAGGCCGGTATATGCCTTGACAAAAACCTCCTGCGCAAGGTCCTGGGCATCGGCGTGGTTGCCCGCCAAATAGTAGCTGAGGTTGTATACCTTATCCTGGTAGAGGACGACCAGCTCTTCGAATGCCTCGATATCCCCAGCCTGTGCCCTGCGAACGAGCAGCTCGACATCGACCTTGCCGGTTGTTTTGCTGTTCTTTTCTGTCTGTTTCTTCAAGGAGGTTCACATCCCGTTTCCGGGTTCCCCCCTTACTTGTTAGACAACAAAAAGGCCTCTGATGTTCCCGCATTCGGTCAAAATTTTTAAAAATTTTGCAAGTTTTTGCTTCTTCTTGAAGGCCTTTTTGCTAGGGGTTCTCCGGAGTGGGTTTTTTGGTTTGCTTTTAGATAATTTAACTGATGATGGGAGTTTTCGCAATGGGGTGAACTTTCAGATCACGTGTTCTCTGTCGATCCGGATCAGCTCTTCCAGCTCCTCCAGGAGGTGGGCGATGCTTTCCTCGAAGTCTCTGAAGGGGATCAGGCCGTGGCCGAGGGCGATCAGGTCGGGTGAGGCGACCTTTTTCAGGTGTTCGAGGTCGGTTGGCGAGGGCTCGACCCTGAGATCCCTTCCCAGGATGGCGCGCAGCATCACGGCGATGTCCTCGATGACCATCCTCTTGGGCTTGAAGGCATAGTGCGGCTCCACCTTGAGGACGCCGCCAGTGTGGATGAAGAGGTCTCCGGCGAAGAGCACCCTCGTGGAGCCGGTGTCCAGCAGGCCGTAGAGCGTCCCCTCGGTCTGCCCGTAGGGGAGCTCGAAGAACTCCAGGGCGAAGAGCTCGTTGCGGTATACCTGCTCGCCGGTGACCTCCAGGATCTTCCCCCTGAAAGGGAGCAGCCGCTCGGCGTCGTTGGCCGCTCTCAAGGGCAAGGGGCGGCGGTGGTAGTCGTTCAGGCGCCCCTCCACAAAGACGCTCTTCCCCGTCCTCTCGACCCCGACCATTTGGGTTAGAACCATCTTGCAGAGGGGGGAGGCGTAGAAGCGGCTGTCGAGGTAGGGCTCGTAGCCGATCCAGTGGTCGAGGTGGAAGTGGGTGAAGATCACCTCGCACCTCCCTATCCCCAGCACTTCCTTGACCCATCCCCCGTCCCTGAGCCCGGGGTCGATCACCACAGCGCGGACCTCTCCGTCGACTTCTCTGAGCAAGAAGTAGGCGA
>JBNATO010000265.1:0-2858 GCA_049701555.1 Thermacetogeniaceae bacterium
TGACCTGATGGTTGAGCAAGGAAAGATAACTCCTCATGAAGCCGAACAGGCAAAGAACGAAAAGCTCAAATTTCGCCAGGGAAACAAGAAGACAGTATATTCTTACCCATATTTCGTCGACACAGTGATCACGGAAGCAGAAGCCGTTCTGAAAGAACAAGGTTTTTCCAGGGAAGAGAGCCAAAACCTGGTCTACCGGGGAGGATTGAAGATCTACACATCCCTAAACAGAGAAGCTCAAGAAAAAATGGAAGAAGTTTTTGCTGATCCCTCCAACTTCCCCCCTGATAAAAATGGAAAACAGGTAGAAGGGGCAATGGTCCTCATCGACCAGCACACAGGAGAAATCCAAGCTCTCGTCGGAGGGCGAAACTACTCCCAACTTCGCCCCTTCAACAGAGCCACACAGGCCAAACGACAGCCAGGTTCTGCTATCAAGCCGATCGCAGTTTACTGCCCTGCGCTCGAAAAGGGATACACCACAGCAACCGTGCTCGATGATGTTCCTGCCACATTTGGCAGCAAAACCTTTTATAACTACGACAACGTCTACCGCGGCTTGATTCCGATGCGAACTGCCGTTCAGTGGTCAGTGAACACCTATGCAGTTAAGCTGTTGGATCGCATCGGAGCAGACTACGGGTTCGAATTTGCAAAAAAGCTAGGAATAACCACACTTGATCCCATCAGAGACCGTAACCTTTCCCTGGCACTGGGAGGCATCACTTACGGCATCTCTCCCCTCGAAATGGCAGGCGCTTACGCAGCCATTGCCAACCAAGGCATCTATATCCAACCACACACGATCAGGAAAATCGTCGATCGCAACGGAGAAGTGCTCTACGATGCTACGCCAAAAAGGAAAGTGGTAATGTCTCCTCAAACCGCCTATATCATGACCGACCTGCTGCGCACAGTGGTAAAAGCAGGAACCGGCCAAAGAGCGCAGATGAACCGCCCTGTCGCCGGAAAAACCGGAACCACTGAGAACCATGTAGATGCTTGGTTTGTCGGATACACACCTGAATTTGTTGGAGTGGTATGGTTAGGTTTCGATAAAGAGGAGCAAATGCCTCAAGGCACATGGGGAAGCGGCTATCCTCTGCGCATTTGGAAAACCGTCATGCTCAAAGCCACAGAAGGCCTCCCTGTCCGCGACTTTCCGCAGCCAGGAGGCCTTGTCCGCATCACCATCTGCAGCAAATCTGGAAAGCTCCCAAATGCGTTCTGCCCCATAAACGAACTTATTCAAGAGCTTTTCGTCAAGGGGACGGAGCCAAAACAGATCTGCGACTTGCATGTACAGGCCGAGATCTGTGCGGATTCAGGCAAACTGGCTACCACTTACTGCCCCCATAAGATCAGCGCTGTCTTCCTGAAGAGACCGCCATACTCCGGAAATGCGATGCCGCTGGACGCCCGGGAGGCTCTGCCAACAGAGGTTTGTCCCATCCATAGCTCGCAAGAAAATCAAGAGCAAATGGTTCGGGTAAAGGTATGCAAGGACCCGCGGCACAATGGCGTCCTTTATCTTGCCAACACCCCTGGCCTGTTAGAGACAGGTGGCTGCCCCCCTGAGTTCGTTGAAGAGGTTGAGCTACCTGCAAAGGATGTTCCTAAGCTGCGCTGTCCCCTGCCAGATCATCAGGTCAAAAAAATTGAACTAAACCTCAACAGGCTATTTAATCAAGGCAAGAAGCCGGAGAACAACAGCACTAATAGCCAACACTAATCTTTCACTCAATTTCACTTAAATTGAACTATCGTTACGCCGGTTCCACCCTCGTGGTATGCGCCAGGGCGGAATGAGGCCACAAAGGGATGTTTTGCAAGATATTTTTGCACAACATCCCTTAACACTCCTGTCCCCTTTCCGTGGATCAGAGTAACTTTGGGTATGCCAGCAAGGTAAGCAGCGTCGAGGTATTTGTCTAGGTTTGCCAGAGCTTCCTCGACCCTTTGACCACGAAAGTCGTACTCTGTAGGAACCCCGGCACTCTCCCTTATGGTGACAGAAGTTTTGAAAGTTGAAGGCTGTTGGTGTTTCATCTCTTCTTTGCCGCGGCGCAGTTCTGCGAGGGGCAGTTTCAATTTCAACACCCCGACCTGAACCAGCACATTCCCGTTTTCGTCCGGCTTTTCGAGGACGTAACCCTGCTGCCCAAGTCTCGGAATCGCCACGAGCTCTCCCGGCTTGACATCGGCCAGCGGCTCACCCTGGGTTTTGACCAGCTGCTCTTCGATCTCCCCTATTCTTTCTTCAATTTTACCGGTGATCTCGTTCAACCTCTGTCGTGCCTGGTATGCACTTTTTATTCTCTCTTGAATATCTTGCTTTTTCTCCTCTTCTCTCAAGCTTCGAATCAACTGCTCAGCCTCACGCCTTGCGGTTCGGAGAAGCTGGCGAGCCTCCTCGGCAGCTTTAGCCAAAATCTGCTTTTCTTTTTCTCTGATCCGTTCCTCCTCTTGTTTCAGCCTGTTCCGCAACCGCTCCGCCTCCGCCTTTAAGCTCTCAGCCTCGCTGCGAGCAGTCGAAGCGGCATACTGGTCCTCTTTCAGATGACGGATCAACTCCGAGAGTTCCCGCTGCTCCGGCCTCATGAGTGACCTGGCGCGCTCTATAATTTCTGGCGCAAGACCAAGCCGACTCGCAATCTCAAAGGCATTGCTCTCCCCAGGAACGCCGATGGACAGCCTGTATGTCGGCCTGAGGGTCACGCTGTCAAACTCCACAGAAGCATTCTCAGCACGAGGCTGTGCATGAGCAAAGACCTTCAACTCGCTGTAATGTGTTGTAACGAGTATGAGCGCCCCTCTTTTCATCAGGTATTCCAGTATGGCCATCCCCAGCGAGGCTC
>JBNATO010000266.1:0-2834 GCA_049701555.1 Thermacetogeniaceae bacterium
ACACCATCATGGTTCCCAACCTGGTTGTCTATATAGGCAGCCTGGTCGCCAGTTGTAACTCCGTTAAACCTCTCCTTGAGCTCCGACACGATGATCCTCTCGGCAAGGTTGGAACCGTCTCCGTTTCCATTGGCGGCGAGATTCACAAACTTGAAGTAGATATGCGGCGAAGCAACCGATCCCTTGTTGGTGAAGTGCAGAGTAGCAGTAACAGACTGGCCCGGGGCCCAGTTCGCAGGGCTCACCCATGTCCCTGTCACGCTGCCGCTGCCGCCAAACACGCCATCGTTGGAAAGGGCCATGTCCAAGGTACCGGCAGTGAAAGTGTTGTCAGTGCTAGCCTCAGTGTCGCTGAAATAGGCGAATGTCCCTGCTCCGACAAGCGCTGCCACCATCAGCAAACCTACCATTACAGCCAGCATTTTCTTCTTCACAAGAGCTCACACTCCTCATCGCTATTGTCAGCTGGCGCCGACGCCAGCCGTTTTCAACTTCCATATGCTCCCTTGAGCGAACCGCATCAGTCAGCGATCTGGTCGAGCTGGAACGTCATACCAACAGTCGCGATGTCGCCCTGGATCTCGTTTCCTACGCTAGAAGGAACGTTCCACTCGATCTTAAGGGTCGAGGAACCGCCAGCGGCGATCTCCTTATTCAGGTTATACAGGGCGTTTGCAAAGCCGTTGAGTGTCCCAGTATAGAAAGTTTCGTCATCGAGCGAAGCCTTAACAGTAACCTTTGCGCCGAGATCGCCAGTGGTGTTTCCCTCCGGCTCTGTATTGACGCCGCCGTCGTTGACCACTGTGACATCAGCGATGTCGAGGTAACCGTCGATCGTCCCTACATTCTTCAAAACATAAGTGATGGCTCCAGAATCGCCTGGCTTCACGTTGGCAAGGGTGAAGTCCGGAGAGTTATTCGGGCTCTCATCGCCAACAGCCAGGTTAAGCGTGCCTGCTGTGAAGCTGTTTCCCAAGCTGCTCTCAGCATCGCTGAAGTATGCAAACGTTCCCGCCCCCACCAGAGCAGCTAAGAACAGCACGCCCACAATCACCGCCAGATACTTTCTTTTCATGAAACTACCCCCTCATTTCCTGAATTTCATCTCCTGAACTGCTGCTCATCGTTCAACCAGATCAGCTGCTACCCTGAATGCTTTCCACCTCCTCCCTTCTCTGCGATCTCCGGAATCCGGCAATCTCCCTTCTGCTCCCTACTCGCTTCCCGAAAGGCATCCGCGATATACCAGGCGATGAGCAATACCGCCGGGGCTCCCACCAGCAGCAGGAAGTTCATCCTTTTCCTCATCAGGCCTGCCAGGAAGCCAAAGTAGGGGATAAACAGGACCGTCTTGGCTATCCGCTCCCCCTTCGGCACGACCGTATAGGGATCGGGATCCTCGTTGGCATCCCCTTTAGTCCGAAAGACGACCTTCCCGCCTTGCTCCTTTATGTCGATGACTCTGTGGGTTATCGGGACGCCATTCCTCTTGTAAGAGATGATGTCTCCCTCCCTGACTTCTTTCAGGCTGACCTGCCTTGTGACGATCACCCCTCCCACCTTCAGAGTCGGCTCCATGCTCCCTGAAAGAACAGGATGCACGCCAAAGCCAAGGCGCGGAGAAATTAGCATGAAAACCACCAACACGGCCACAACGCCGATGGCTATATTTCCGAGCCATTCCATCACAGCTTTCGCTATACTCTTTCGCTCCATCGCCTCACCGCCGTCTTTTACTTGAAGCCCTTGCTTCTATGCCTTCGCATAAAGACTCTACCATGGCGTTTCCATAAACTTCTATCAACCGCAGGAGTGAAAAAAACTAAAACCCAATGCCTCAGGACTAGTCCCGCCCTGCCGAGCGAGCCCGTCAACTCCTTCTACACGGGATAAAAGGGGTTGAAGGATTAGTCTTCTGCAGGGGAATTTCTCATACTCAGCCTCATACCAGGCTCACGAAAATCGTCCCCGGAAAGCCAAGAACGCCTCCTGCGAACTTCGACGGAGAAAATATTTGGGTCTATAGAAGGAATTTGTAAAACAATGGCGTACCTGAACAATCAAAGGAGGGATGCTAGGGAGGTGATCGGGAAGTGCAGAAAAGGGCTCTACCGATGTTGACGGCGCTCCTCTTGGCCCTGCTCCTCTTCAGCCTCCCTGCCGAAGCCGCATACAGGACAGGCTTTAAATCCTCGAATATCGAGGTGATCTCACCATCCAGAAGCGGGCTCGAGTGCGAGGGCTTTTTGACAATCGAAGGAAGGACATCCCTGGAGCGCGTCTGGTTCTGCCTGCGCGGCCCCTCAGGAGAGATCATCACCTGGCCGGCAGCTGCGCAAAACGGCTATTTTCGTACCAAAGCCTGGCTCCGGTACGGGCCGGGGATCTATACCATATGGGCAGGGGATAACCCCAGGCACTTCGACGGATCGATCCGCTTCGAGGCATACAACAGGGGACGGGAAGACCTCCGGTACCTCTCCCCGTCCCCCTGGGTTGACAGCGACAATCCCGAGGTGATCGCCCTTGCGAACTCCCTGATAAGGCCAGAAATGACCGAGAGAGAGCGCCTGCTGGCTATACACGACTGGGTGGCAGCACAGATCGCCTATGATTACGCTGCCTATCTAAGAGGCGAGAGCGCGCTTGTTCCTGCAAGCGCCACGCTGAAGAAGAGGGCCGGATTGTGCCGCGACTACGCCTTTCTGGTCGCGGCACTCGCCAGGGCGCTGAACATGCCGGCCCGGGTGATCTACGGCGAGGTCTCCGAAGAAGGCGCACGAACCCGGATACACGCCTGGAACGAAGTGTACTGCGAAGGGCGCTGGGTGATC
>JBNATO010000267.1:0-2816 GCA_049701555.1 Thermacetogeniaceae bacterium
AGGGAATTCACGTCCCCTTCACAATCCTGATCGATCCCACCAGCGCCTGCAACCTCAAGTGCACCGGTTGCTGGGCTGGAGAGTACTCCAAACACGACGAGCTGGAACCGGAATTGCTGGACAGAATCCTTCAGGAGGCCAAAGAACTGGGGATCTACGCCATCGTCATGTCAGGAGGCGAACCCTTCGTCTACCCCTACCTGACGGAGATCGCCGCAAAGCACAACGACATGTCCTTCATGATCTACACCAACGGAACCAAAATAGACGACAACATGGCAGACAAGCTCCAGGAACTCGGCAACATCGCACCTGCTTTCAGCCTCGAGGGTTGGGAGGACGCAACCGATGCCCGCAGAGGGAAAGGGGTATTCCAGAAGATCATGGCAGCGATGGACCGTCTCAGGGAAAGAGGGGTGTTCTTCGGCGCATCGCTGACGATCACGCGCCATAATGTGGAAACCGTCACAAGCGATGAGTTCATCGATTTCCTGATCGAAAAGGGAGTCAGGTTCATGTGGACATTCCACTACATTCCCATAGGACGCCAACCCGATGTAGACCTGATGATCCTCCCCGAACAGAGGGCTTATCTCGCCGAGCGCATCCCTTACCTGCGCGCCAACAAACCGCTTCCCATAGCCGACTTCTGGAACGACGGAGAGCTGACAGGCGGCTGCATCGCCGGGGGAAACGCCTATTTCCATATCACAGCGAGAGGCGATGTGGAACCGTGCGCCTTCGTCCACTTCGCCGTAGACAACATCAGAAACAAAAGCCTGAAAGAAGTTTTGAAAAACCCCTTCTTCGCCGAATACCAGAAGCGCCAGCCGTTCTCGGAAAACATGCTGAGGCCATGCCCGATCATCGATAACCCTGAGGCCCTGCGAGAGATGGTGAAGGCGACCGGCGCTAGCCCGACGCACCCAGGGGCAGATACCGTCCTCAGCGGCGAGATCGGAGAATTCCTCGACAGGAGGGCCGCCGACTGGAAAAGAATAGCTGACCAGATCTGGGAAAAGCGCATGGGCAGAAAAGAGGCGGTCAACTGAGGGGTGCCTCTCTTGGGGTACACCCCTTTATTTTTTCGGCAGGCCACACCTCCTCTGCTGCGGAATTCCCGTGCATAATTAGCCACACACCCTCAAATACTTAATCTGCGGGGGTAAAAGTTTTACCCCTACTCTCATCCCGGGAGGGTCCGAGCCGATGACAGCCTTTTGTCAGCCGCGCCTCGATATCTTTGAGGACGAAGAGAAAATCTTGCTCGTAATGGATTTGCCAGGGGTAAAAGCTGAAGAAGTCATCGCAGAAGCAAGTCCCAACCTCCTCTGCATCCGCGGGGAAATCCCCGCAGGGAGTCAGATGCCCCTCAGCTACAGGGAAAGGACGCCGGGCTCCTTCTACCGGAAGATCCCGCTCCCGCCTCTTCTAGACCTGGATAGGGCGGAGGCATCCTGCCGCGATGGCCTGCTCAAAATAACGATCCCGAAGAAAAAAGCTTCCCAGGAAAGGGTCATCCAGATAAAACACTGAAC
This sequence comes from Thermacetogeniaceae bacterium, assembly GCA_049701555.1. Lineage (GTDB taxonomy): Bacteria > Bacillota > DSM-12270 > Thermacetogeniales > Thermacetogeniaceae > JBNATO01. Next base: position 1,539 of record JBNATO010000267.1, read on the forward strand.
GATTTAAATCTAAAGAGGCTCCTGAGCTGCGGCCAGGAGCCCTAAATTATTGAGAATGAACCAGCGGCGGGCCCACCGTCGCTCCGCTGCGCCTTATCTTGCTGCAGACCTTAACCCTTACATCAACATTCGGGAGCCACTTCTCCCTCCACTCCCCCTTGACCCTGTCCCAAACCTCAGGATAGTCCCTGTAGATCATGTCGCCCAGGCCGAGAAAATCGCTCTTCAGCTCCTTCGATCTGTTAACGGCAGCCATGACCTCGCGGGCGATCGCCTTCTCCTTCTCCCTCTCCAGCATCCTCAAAACCTCCGGCCTGCTGACCGCAAGCCCCGCCTTCTCGACACATCATATATATCCCTCTTCCCAGATCTCCACGTCGTAGCGGATGCCGCTCGGCGTGACCACTGGCCTTACCTTGGTCGTCTCCCTATCCGTCACAAGGGATGCCCATGTCCCTTGGGCCTTCACCGGCACGGTGAGGACACCTCCTGTGATCTTTCCCTTAAACCAGCGCAAACCCCGCGTCTCCTGCGGCCCTAGAAAGCCCACGAGCCTATCCCCTCTGAAGACGCCTGCGCCGCTGAACACGAGCTGCTTCGTCCCGGCAGTCGCCTTTTCCTTCGTCTTTTCCGTCTTTTCTCCTCCCTTCCCAGCTGCGGCTGCCCCAGGCTTTCCCTCTTGCATGGGGGCGAGCTCCACGCAAGAGGCCACAGCATCACCCCCCTCTTCCGACAAACCCGCCACAAAATCGCCGAGCATGACGGGGTAGCGCGTCGGAGAAAGCAACGGCCGGCGCTCCATCTCCATCTTGATCGCCATCCCAGGGACCCTCTCGCTGACAGGGGCACCCTCCAGCAAAACATCCTCTGCCCTTTTCTTTGCTACTAGAACCCAGACCGAGCGCCGCATCTCCCAATGCCTTGTGAAAAAGTCCAAAACCTCTCTCAGCCCGGCCCTCGCTATGTCCTCCCCAAACACTATTGCAGTGAGCTGCTTGAAGCGCACAGCGCGGGGGGACTCCTCCGCCAACTTGGCCAGAGCGTCGGGCAACGTCCTCGCCTCCTCCGTGATCACAAAAACAGGGGGCTCATCGCCGCCGCCTCCCGCTCCTCCGCCACCCCTCGCCAGGGCCCTGGGGTTGATGATCTGGAAAGATACCCGGAGGTTTTCGCTTTTTCCCTTGTCAACCCCCACCACAGAGATAAACGCCATCTGCTCGATTTCCACTTTGCTCCAGCACCCGCTCAAGACGAGCACCAGATGGGCGCAGAGGAGGG
>JBNATO010000268.1:0-2815 GCA_049701555.1 Thermacetogeniaceae bacterium
GGCCTGCTTCGTCGAGAACTACGGCGAAGATGCTGTGAGGAGCCTGTTGGAGGCCCTGGGGCGCGGGGAGAGCCTGGATGCTGCCTTTCGGAAGGCGACGGGGACGAGCCTCGGCCAGTTCCTCAAGCGTTATGAGAGCTTTGCTAAGGCTGCATAATAATTCCGTCTTTTGCCAAAGAATAACTCAGTAGCGGCAGCGGCTTGGAAGGAAATGTCCTTGACTCAAGAGAATATAACGGAAATGGAGTGTCTGAAGGTGAGACGACTGGAGGATGCAGCGGATGAAGCTGATCGTTGAGGGGGGCACACCTCTGCGCGGCAGGGTGAGGATCAGCGGGGCGAAGAACTCCGCTCTCGTTCTGATCGCCGCAGCGGCCATGGCCAGAGGAGAGGTGATCCTCGACAATGTGCCGCGGATCGCCGATGTGGAGACCCAGCTGGAGATCGTGCGCTCGATCGGCGGGGACGCCGAGTGGCAGGGTGAGAACAGCGTCCGCATCGCCTTTCGGGGGGAGCCTGGCGTATCCGTGCCTTACCGCCTGGCCAGGAAGCTCAGGGCATCGAACCTCTTCCTGGGAGCGCTCGCTGCCAGGTGCGGTGAGGCGCAGATCCCTATGCCAGGGGGGTGCAACATCGGCTCCAGGCCAATGGACCTGCACCTCAAGGGGCTCGCCGCCCTCGGCTTCGAGGTGGAGGTGGAGCAGGGCTATATCAAGGCTGTTGCCCGCAGCCTCAAGGGTGCTCACATCTACCTCGACTTTCCGAGCGTTGGGGCGACCGAGAACATCATGATGGCTGCGGCCACCACGCCGGGGACGACGATTCTGGAGAACGCCGCCAAGGAGCCGGAGATCGTCGACCTGGCGAGCTTCCTCAACGCCATGGGGGCGAGGGTGCGCGGCGCCGGCACTGACCTGATCAGGATCGAGGGGGTTCCGGAGCTGGGCGGCGCCCGTTTCCCTGTGATCCCTGACCGCATCGAGGCGGGGACTTACCTGATCGCCGGCGGGATCACCAGGGGAGAGGTGACCGTCGAGAACGTCATCGTCAGGCACCTCCAGCCCCTGATCGCCAAGCTGCAGGATGTCGGCTTGGACGTGGATGTCGGTGAAGACCTGGTCACGGTGAGGTACAGGGGCGAGCTCAGGGCGACCGAGATCAAGACGCTCCCTTACCCGGGATTTCCGACCGACCTGCAGTCGCCGATGATGGCCTTGCTCTGCCTGGCGAAGGGGACGAGCGTGATCGTGGAGAACGTCTTTGAAAACCGCTTCCAGGTGGCTGATGAGCTGAAGAGGATGGGCGCCAAGATCCGGGTGAAGGGGCAGACGGCGGTTGTCGAAGGCGTCGAGAGGCTGATGGGCGCCCAGGTCAGGGCGACAGACCTGAGGGCGGGTGCAGCGCTGCTGCTGGCGGGGCTTGCTGCTGAGGGGAAGACGGAGATCTGCCAGGCAGAGCTGATCGCCCGTGGCTACGAGAAGCTGCAGGAGAAGCTCGCCGGGATCGGCGCCAGCGTGGAAGTCCTGCAGGCTCCTTGAGGACGGGGGTGTGAGGAGAGGGTGACCGGAGGAAGCTTTGTGACCAGGATCGCCGGCATCGCCAGGAGCCGCCTTGTTTATGCTCTGGCGCTTGCCTGCCTCGTATTTCTCGGCGGCCTGCGCCTGCTGCCGCAGCTCGTCCACGACCGCTACCTCCTCTCCAGCCTGCTCAGCGTCTTCTGCGCTCAGGGAATGAAGCCGATCACCGCCAAGTCCGAGAGCAGCGGGCTTACTTGGAAGCGGCTGGTCAGCAGCGGAGGGATGCCCAGCGCTCACGCAGCTGTCGTGGCTTCCCTGGCGACATCCCTCGGCCTCGACTTCGGCTGGACATCGCCGCTTTTCCAGGTCTCTGCCGTCCTTGGGGGGATCGTCATCTACGACGCTGTGGCCTTAAGGAGGGTGGTCGGAGAGCACTCCCTGATCCTGAAGGAGATGGTGCGGGAGAGGGTTGGCAGGTCGTTCCTGTTCGGGGAGATGATCGGACATACGGTGCTGGAGGCGTCCGTCGGCGTATTGATCGGGGTGCTCTGCGCCGTCCTGGTGGTGCGCCTCTGACCGCTGGCGTCGGGGGGATGAGAGGAGGGGGAGCGTGATCGTTACCCGGCGCTTCGATTTCACTCTGGAGAATTTGCACCTCTCGTTGGAGATCGTCGCCAATGTGGAGGATCTGGTGACAGATCCCAACGACGAGGACCAGATCCCGTACTGGGCTGAGCTCTGGCCGGCCTCGCGCGGGCTGGCGCGCTACATCTGGGAGGAGGTGGATTTTGGTGGGGCCACCGTCCTGGAGCTTGGGGCTGGGTTGGGCCTGCCGGGGTTCGTGGCGGCTCTGAAGGGCGGGAAGGTGACGCTTACCGACTACAAGCTGGAGGCCTTGGAACTCGCAGCAAAAAACGCCGCCCGCAACAGCATCTCGGGGGTGTCGCTGCTGCTCGCCGACTGGCGCGACTTCCCCTTGGGGGAGCGCTACGACTGGGTGATCGGCTCCGATGTCCTCTACAACCCGCGGCTCAACCCCTACCTCGGGAGGATCCTGCCGCACATACTGGCGCCTGGTGGCCAGATGCTCTTCGCCCATCCGGGGAGGGAGGTTACGTATTCCTTCCTGGAGCAGCTGAAGCGAACGATGGGCCTGCGGGAGGAGAGAAAGGTTGTTGAGGTGGCTGTGGAGGAGCCTTACTATCCTGTCTTCAAGATCGACATACATCACCTCTACCGCTGATGTGGCGACAAGGATCGGTGTGCGAGTCGAATCGTTGGAGATGATGGCGGATGCG
>JBNATO010000269.1:0-2799 GCA_049701555.1 Thermacetogeniaceae bacterium
CCGCTCCCCTGTGTCTACTGAAACATGAAGAGCATAAACCCGATCAGCAGAAGGACAGGAAGAAAGCTGGAGAGGAGTCCTGCCCACCAGGGAGTGCCTTGGCTCGGAAGATATCTCACCACCGTCTTTCCGGCGCTCATCTTCTCGGCCAGCAATCTATGCAGGTTTTGGTCATCGGCAGGGGCATACGAGGTGAACCTCTTGTCATCCGAAGTCAAACCCTCTACATGAAAGCCCCCTTCGCCGTCATTTTTCAAGGTCACTTCCTTGATCTTCCCGGCTCCGAGCTCTGTATAAAACTGATTATAAGTCCACTCCTTCGTCTCGGTCTGGGGGGGCATGGCAACCTTTATGGCAAATACCGTAAAGAGGATCACCATAAGATAGATCATCAGATTTTTCAGGACGCGACTCATCCTCCCCCTCCTTTCCTCTGCTTTCTTCAGTACAGAAATCCATCTTCTGAATTTTAACATGTTTCAGCATTAAATTTCAATTTTTTAAAAAGCGCAGCACGAGCACGCGCCTTGTTTCAGGGGTCACAAGGGCATCCCTGCTCCTGCGGCAGCCAACCACCCAGTAGATCTCCCCATCAGAGGCGACAAGGGGGATCCTGTCCCTCTCCTCGAGGGGGATCTTGAGATCTCCAAAGAGCTTCTTCAGCTTCTTGCTCCCTTCCATGCCGAAGGGTCGTATCCTGTCCCCTGGCCTGCGCGTCCGGACGAAAAGGGGAAGCCTCAGCTCGTCGTAGTCGAAGAATGCCACCCAAGGCGAACCAGAAAAATCGGGCAAATCGAGGCGCCCACCGCCATCACGCTCGACGATCTGGGCAAAGACGGTGAAGCCCAACTCCGGAAGTTCAGTGGTGCCAGGAACAGCGATCCGGCGCTCCACTGGAGGCCGCTTCTCAGGGGCCATCTCCCCCTTGAAGACGGCAAAGTCTCGATAGCTTTTGCGGACCCTGACGCCGCACGGGAGGTGAACCTCAGCACCCACACCCCCCTCCGAGAGAAGACGGATGGAATCCTCAACGTGGATGTAGCCGAAATCCTTCAGCCCACCAGCGACTGCCACGACCGCAGAGCGCAAAAGGCGCCGCTGCAGCGGCCTGGGAAGTCTGAGAAAACGGGAGAGATCCAAGCGGAGCTCCCTCTTCCCTCTTTTTTTCACCAGCCTCCTGCCGACCCTCAAGGCGTATTCGCTCAGAAAAAGGTCCTCTTCTTCGACGATCTCAGCAAGCCTCAGCAATGCCTCCTCGACCCGCGGGTTGAACTCCTTTCTTAGGAGCGGAAGCAGGATATGCCTGATCTTGTTTCTCTGGTAATCTGTGGAAAGATTCGAGGGGTCTACACACCATTTGAGGCCTGCCTCTCTGCAGTATCCCTCGATCTCCGCCCTCGTCACGCAAAGCAGGGGGCGCACAACATTTCCGTTGCGCACAGGGATCCCTGAAAGCCCCGAGGGGCCTGTGCCGCGCAGGATGTTCAGGAGGATCGTCTCCACCCTATCGTCGGCATGGTGAGCCACAGCGATCCTATCCGCCCCAACCATCCTGGCCACATGGCGGAGGAAAGAGTAGCGGGCGATCCTGCCTGCTGCCTCAACGCTGGTCTTTTTCGCGGCGGCTATCCTCCTCACATCCGCATAGCCGGTGGTAACAGGGATTCCCCAGCTGCGCGCAAGGCTCCGGACAAAGCGCGCCTCCTCGCCAGCCTCGGGGCGGAGGAGGTGGTTGAGGTGAGCCACATGAAGCGAGAGGGAGAGAGTTGTGGCTTCCTTCAAAACGTGAAGCAGGGCCACCGAATCCACCCCTCCAGAGACGCCGACCACAACCTTCATCCCTGGACGCAGCAGCCTGCGGCTCTCAATAAAGGCCAATACCTTATTCCGAAAATCCTCTGGATCGGGCATCGACTCTCACCCCGCATCGCTGATATCCAAGAAACGCGCCACGAGCACGGTCATATCATCCCGCCTCTGGCGATCCCCCTTTAAGGCCTGCTTCAGGATAAGATCGGCGACAGCCTGCGGCTCCTCCACAGCGAGCCCCTGAAGAAAACCATAAAGCCACTCGCCCGGCGCCGATCCCCCCTCCTCAACCCCGGTAACACCATCGGTAACCATGACCAAGAGGTCGCCCGGCTGGACATTTCTCCTCAGAACTTCAGGCTCAAGCTTGTCCAAGATGCCTGCAGGCCAACAGATCGACCTGATCATCTCGACGCTCCTTCCGCTTTTGATAAAGCTCGGAGGAGCACCTGCCTTCAAAAACTCCGCGATACCGAGACTCAAATCGATCAGAGCAAGGTCGATGGTGGCAGCGCTCTCCTCCCCGCCCCTCATGTAAAGAGCAGTGTTAACAACCCCTGCTGCCACGTCCAGAGGCGTCCCGCTGGATACCAGCTCCTCCACCATCCTGGTCACGATCCTGCTCTCACGCCCAGCATCCACACCTGTTCCCATGCCATCGCTCACGACCAACAAGAAGCGATGCGAGTCCAGCGGAGTCGCCACCATGCTATCGCCGCAGAGAGGCTCATCAGGCTTAGCCAACTGAGCAAAACCGGTCTCCACCCGCAGCCGACACGCATGAGGCCTTGAGACCCGTTGGCTACTCCCCAGCAGACGGTCTAGAAAAGGCGAGCACGCCAGGTAGATCGCAGAAGCCAGCGCAGAGGCGATCAGGTGTTCCTGAAGGCCCGCTCCGGTCTCGTAAAAAAAAGAAAAAAGGAGGATTCCCACACCAAACCCGAGCAGGATGCCTACCCGCCCCAAACCCCTGAGGATGCCGGAGCAAAA
>JBNATO010000270.1:0-2789 GCA_049701555.1 Thermacetogeniaceae bacterium
GCTTTGGTGTAACAGGAGCAGGCGCCCTGGTCAACAGACAAGTGGCGCTCTGGGTTTTCGGAAACGCGATCACATCCCTGATGGTGTTGAGATGAAGCATCAGCATCAGCAACCTGTCAAAACCGAAGGCTATACCTCCGTGAGGAGGAGCACCGTAATCAAGAGCTTCAAGCAGAAAACCAAACTTATCCTCCATCGCCTCCTGGGATAACCCGATCACCTGAAAGATTTTTTCCTGCACCTGGCGAGAATGGTTACGGATGCTTCCCCCACCTATCTCCGTTCCGTTCAAAACGAGGTCATACGCCCGTGACCTGACCCGAAGCGGATCTGTTTCCAACAAAGGGATATCCTCTTCTCGAGGAGCTGTGAAGGGGTGATGGACTGCTTCGTAGCGCTTTTCCTCTTCATTATACTCGAGAAGCGGAAAATCCGTGATCCACACAAAGGAAAATTCATCATGATTCATCAATCCCAGCCGGTTCGCCATTTCTAACCGCAGCTGACCGAGCACGCTTGCAGCCAACTCCGGCTTGTCTGCAATAAACAGCAGGAGATCCCCGTTCTCTCCTTTCATCGAGCTAACAATTCCTTTTAGTTCCTCAGGCGTAAACATCTTCGCTAAAGGCGATCTCACACCATCGCCTGAGAGCTGAAACCATGCGAGGCCCTTTGCTCCCCAGCTGACGACTAATTTTGTGAGATCATCCAGAACTTTTCGGGAAAAGGATGCCCCGCCAGGCACTCTTATTCCCCTCACGACCCCTCCATGTCTCACCGCATCAGCAAAAACTTTACAAGAGCTTTCACGCACCTGGGAAGATACATCGATGATCTCCAATCCGAAACGGAGATCTGGCTTGTCGCTTCCGTAAAGCTCAATCGCTTCCTGGTAAGTCAGGCGAGGAAAAGGAGTCGCCAAATCCCTTCCTAGCACCTGCCTGAAGAGCTCAGCAAGCATTTCCTCGGTAAGAGACCGTACGTCTTCTTCATTGACGAAGGACATCTCAATATCGAGCTGAGTAAACTCAGGCTGTCTGTCTGCCCTAAGGTCTTCGTCCCTAAAGCACCTGGCAAACTGGAAATAGCGCTCAAAGCCGGCGATCATCAATATTTGCTTAAACAGCTGAGGCGATTGCGGAAGCGCATAAAACTGACCGGGGTTAAGCCTGCTCGGCACCAGGTAGTCGCGGGCTCCCTCAGGAGTGCTCCTTGTCAACATCGGTGTCTCTATTTCCAAAAAATCCTTCTTTGACAAAAATTCCCTGATAACCATTGCCGCCCTATGCCTCATCGCAAAAACCTCCCAGCATTCGGGGCGACGCAGGTCTAGGTATCTGTAACGCAGACGCAGGGCCTCATCCACACTAGGAGCATCCGAAGGATAAAAGGGGAGAGATCTTGCAGCGTTCAGGATGCGGATTCCCTCCGCAGCGACTTCGATCTCTCCAGTGACCATGTTCGGATTCTCAGTCCCTGGTGGTCGCCTCCTCACCTTTCCCCAAACAGCCACAACATATTCGGGTCGCACCGCTTGGCCATTCTCAAAAGCTTCCTCACTAATATCAGGGCTCAGTACGACCTGCACCATCCCGCTCCTGTCGCGCAGGTCTAAAAAGATAACCCCGCCATGGTCACGCCTGCGGTGGGCCCAACCCATCAGGACCACGCTCTGCCCAACGTGGTCAACAGAAAGTCTGCCACAGCTATGGGTACGACTCAATTCCCCAACACCTTCCACGCTCATATCCTCCTTTTCATCAGATCAGCCAACATCCCAAAGATCTCCTCACGCTTCACCATGGTCTGCTCTCCGCTGTGCATATCCCTAAGGGTAACCTTACCTTCCCGCAACTCTTCTTCCCCAAGTATGAGCACATAGCGCGCTCCCATTCTACCCGCAAATTTCATCTGGGATTTGAGGCTGCGCCCTAAATAGTCTTTCTCAGCCGCAAAACCCCTCCGCCGTAGCTCAGTCAGCAGACGAAAAGCTTCGATATCTCCCTCGCCTTCGCCAGCTGTCGCGATAAAGATAACCTCGGCTTCTTCGATGGGGAGCGAGACACCTTTCTTTTCAAGCGCAAGAAGCACTCTTTCAAGCCCAATGGCTACGCCTATGCCTGGGATCGGTGGGCCTCCAACCGTCTCCACAAGATTGTTGTAGCGCCCCCCACCAGCAATCGAGCTTTGGGCACCAAGCCCCGGACAGGTGACTTCAAAGGCGGTATTTGTATAATAATCCAAACCACGCACAAGCCTTTCGTTGATCGACGCCGTTATACCAGCAGCGACAAGGTAGTCCTGTACCCTTTCAAAGTGTTCGCGGCATTCATCGCAGAGATAATCGCGGAGGCGAGGAGCGTCAGCAAGCTTTTCCTGGCACGCCGGATTCTTGCAGTCCAGCAAACGCAGCGGATTGCGATGCAACCTATCCCTACATAACTCACAGAAGGAATCAGCATAATCCTCAACAAACTCCTTAAGCGCCCTTCCATAGGAAGGCCTGCACCCTGGGCATCCCACGCTGTTGACTTCAACTCGAACATCGCTCAAGCCCAGCTTATGGAAGTAATCCCATGTAAAGCTGATCACTTCGGCATCCAACGATGGGTCATTGCTTCCAAAAGCCTCAATGCCTACCTGGTGAAACTGGCGAAAGCGCCCCGCCTGAGGGCGATCGTAGCGAAACATAGGGCCAATATAATAGAGCTTCACAGGCTGTGGCCGAGTATCGAGGTGGTTCTCAAGATAGGAACGCACAACCGCCGCGGTTCCTTCGGGGCGCAGGG
>JBNATO010000271.1:0-2763 GCA_049701555.1 Thermacetogeniaceae bacterium
AGCCGCCCTCCTCTACCCGGAGATGCGCCTGGAGCTGGTGCGTGTCGGGACGCTCCTCTACGGCCAGTTTCCGGCGGGTATCAGGGGTGAGCCCCTCGACCTCAGGGATGCCTGGTCGTTCTGGGCCCGGGTGGTTCACCTGCAGCGCCTGCGCCGGGGCGAGAGCGTGGGGTATGGGAGGACCTACCGGGCGCGGCGGGACACGACGATAGCCGTGCTCCCTGTGGGCTACAGCGACGGCTTTGGCGTGGATGTCTCTCCTCGGCCCTCTGGTGCTCTCGACCTCCTCAAGGTAATCGTGAAGACAGCCGGGGCTTATTTCGGGATGCCTTGGGGGGTGCATTACGTCAGCGTCAACGGGACAGCTGCTCCCGTCGTCGGTCGTGTCGGGATGGAATTGACTTGCGTCGATGTGGGCAAGATACCTGATATAGAGATCGGTGTTCCTGTGAGGCTGCAGGCCCGCCGAACCTTGATCCGGTCTTCTGTTCCCAGGCTTTTTACCGGGGTGCAGGAAGAGGGGCAAAAGAGTGAGAAATTTTCGGAGGCCTAAAGGAATTGGGCGAGGCATGGAGAATTAGATGAGGAGACGGTTGAGGGAGGTTTCGGGGATGCTCGTCGTTACGACTACTGCAATAGCCCTGCGCTGCCCCGGTTGCGGGAAGGTCAAGTGCCATTCGCTCTCGCTCTTCTCTTTCTCAGCGAATAAAGCGATCCAGTTTGCCTGCGATTGCGGGCAGACGGTTCTTTCGATAACGACCAAGGACAAGCGCCTCTATTCCTTTCAGGTGGAGTGCTTGATGTGCGAAAGGAGGCACTTCTACCAGTTTTTCCTGAGAGACATCTGGTCGCAGCGGGTGCTCAGCCTGTTCTGCTCGGAGACCGGATTCGAGGTCGGCTTTATAGGCCCTCGTGATGAGGTGAGGGAGTGCATCGCCGACCAGGAGCGGTCGCTGCGGGAGATGGCAGAGGACCTGGGGTTTTCCGATTATTTCGAGAACCCCGAGGTGATGTATGAGATCCTCGATTGCCTGCATAAGATCGCCGAATCCGGCGGGCTGCTGTGCCGGTGCGGCAACTACCATATAGAGGTGGAGATCTTTGCCGAGCGCGTGGAGCTGAGGTGCCCCGAGTGCGGCGCCTGCGGGGTTATCGACGCCGGGAGCCGGGAAGACCTGGAGGCTATAAAGAGCGTCTGGGAGATCGTGCTGCAGCCCGGAAAACTGCAGTTTCTGGGGGCAGGGAGAGTCAAGAACCATCACAGGCGCTCGAAGAAGTGAGGGGTGATCAGAGAGGTGGCACTTGTCAGCGTCAAAGAGCTGCTGGAGGCAGCGGAAAAGGGTGGCTACGCAGTCGGCGCCTTCAACTGCAACAATATGGAGATCCTCCAAGCGATCATCGAGGCTGCGGAGGCGGAGAGGGCTCCCGTGATCCTGCAGGCGAGCCAGGGTGCGATCAAGTACGCCGGGATCAACTACATCGTTGCCATGGCTAAGGAGGCTGCGGCGCAGGCGACGGTTCCCGTCGCTCTGCACCTCGACCACGGGACCGACTTCAATCAGGTAGTCCTCTGCATCAGGCACGGCTTCACCTCCGTGATGATCGACGGCTCGCGCTACCCCCTTGAGGAGAACATAGCGATCACCAGGAAGGTTGTGGAGATCGCCAGGGCTGTGGGGGTTTCTGTGGAAGGGGAGCTGGGGAGGATCGGCGGCGCTGAGGACGATATCAGGGTCTCGGAGAGAGAGGCCTTCTTGACAGACCCCGATGAGGCTCGTGTCTTCGTGCAGGAGACGGGGGTCGATTCCCTCGCCCCATCCATAGGGACAGCCCATGGGAGATACCGGGGAAAGCCTGAGCTCGATTTTCCGCGCCTTAAGAAGATCCGGGAGCTTACAGGGATACCCCTCGTCCTCCACGGCTCCTCCGGATTGCCTGACGAAGACATCAGGGAGGCGATCTCCCTGGGTGTGCGCAAGGTGAACATCGACACGAACATCCGTGAGGCCTTTGTGGGAGCGATGCGCCGGGAGCTCGAGAGGAATCCCGAGGAGATCGACCCGCGCAAGATCCTCGGGCCAGCCCGTGATGCTGCCCGCGAGGTTATAAGAGAGAAGATCCGGCTCTTCGGTTCTGCTGGGAAGGCGTAGCGTGAGAAGAAGGGTGGAGGTGGAAGGATTTGGAGATATTTCTCGACACCGCAAATATAGATGAGATCAGGGAAGCTGTGAAGTGGGGTGTGGTCAGCGGGGTGACCACCAATCCCACTCTCGTCTCGAAAGAGAGCGGAAGCTTCCATGAGATCCTTAAGGAGATCTGCAGGCTCGTCGATGGCCCTGTGAGCGCCGAGGTGATCAGCCTCGATGCAGGGGGGATGGTTCGTGAGGCCAGGGAGCTCGCCGCGATCGCCCCGAACATAGTGATCAAGATACCGGTTACTCCAGCCGGGCTGGAGGCGGTGCGCCGCCTGGCGGCTGAGGGGATCAGGACGAATGTGACCCTCGTCTTTTCGCCACTCCAGGCCCTCTTGGCGGCGAGGGCAGGGGCGACCTTTGTCAGCCCGTTCATCGGCAGGGTTGACGACGTGGGGCAGGAGGGGATGCAGGTCCTGGCCGATATCGTCCAGATCTTCCGGAATTACGACTTTTCCACGCGGATCATCGCAGCCAGCATCCGCCACCCGCAGCACGTGCTGGAGGCCGCCAGGTTGGGGGCTGATATCGCCACGGTCCCCTACAAGGTGCTTGCCCAGATGTTCAAGCA
>JBNATO010000272.1:0-2763 GCA_049701555.1 Thermacetogeniaceae bacterium
GGAGCTGAGCCAAAACAGAGTTCAGAAAACGGCAAACCCCGCTTCACAACAGACATCGCCGGTGAACACGGAAGAAAGCGCTAAACTTTACCGTCAGCTCGCTGACTACTACTCGGGCATGAAGCCAGCAGCTGCCGTCGCCATTCTGAAGAATCTCGATCCGCAGCTTGTGGCAGAGATATTGAAGGCGATGGACAGGGAGCAAGCGGGACAAATTCTTGCGGCGATGGACCCGGCTAAAGCTGCCAGGCTGATAGAGCTCATCGCCACGAGCGAAGGCTCAGCCGGTACCAGGTAAATAGTAAATAATTTCTAGGAAAGGAGGTGGACTCAGTGGACGCAAAAGCAGCAGTTGCCACCCAGCTTCTTCCAAATATCGTCGCTGCTATTGACGGGAAAGCGGGCGAAAGAGCCGGCAAAAGCACAAGTGTTGACCTTTTTTTAGAACTGCTCACAGCGCTGCTTACTGGGTTGACACAAGGAAAAGAGAAAGAAACAAAAGAAACAATCGCTGGCTTTGAAACAAGCGCAGCACTTCCATCGGAAACCGAGGATACAAGAGGCAAAGAGAAAGGACTACTTCCAGATGAAACAGCTGCACTCAGCATGTTGCTCCCACAAAACATAAAGCTTCTGGATCCGCAGACTGCTCCCTCCGAACAGAGTTCAGGTTGCTCCGGCGAGCGAGTGAGCGGTCAAGAAGTTTACAGATTGTCTCTGGTCGGAAGCCCGACACAAGACGAAGGAACACCGCTGCTTTTTGCTGCTGTTAAAGAGAACGAACCTTTGCGGCTTGCAGGCAGCCAGAGCGATTTCCAGACAGTTTCCCCAGGAGAAGCTATGGTTCTTTCAGGCGCAGGGGAGCAACGCATCGAACCTGACCAACAGTTGCCCCAAACTCCTCAAGGGAAAGAAGCTGTGCCGATAGGAAGCTTAAATGCTGGAAGCACCCAACAAAAAATGCTGCAGGAACCCGGCAGCAAAATAAAAGATGCGCCTGGCAGGCAAGGAAGACCATCTGAAAACGCATCAAGTGAAGTCACCATGACTCAACAAAAGCTGGGCATTAAGACAGAGTTGCTAAAGCAAAGGCCGTTGAAGCAATCAGCTCAGGTTTCTCTGAAGGCTGGCGAAGGTACCCTTGAAGGCAGTACGGCTCTTCGCGGCGAGCCATCGGCTACCGCAAAAGCTGACATCTTGTCGCCGTCGGGGATGAACAAAGAACAGACTGAGGGAGTTCTTGCCAGGGAAGTGGTCAAGCAGATTGTGGAGCAGGCACACCTTGTCGTGGGCAAAAACGGAGCATCCATCAAGCTGCACCTGAAGCCAGAGTTTCTGGGGAATTTAAAGCTCATGATAAGCGTCGATAACGGCACGCTGCACGCCCGCTTTACAGCTGACAACGCCTTAGTTGCCAACCTGATCGAGGCAAGGATACCGGAACTCCAGCAGGCTCTGGCCGACCACGGGATCTCGTGGCACCAGATCAGCGTATCTGTGGACGCGCAGAGCAGCGCTTTTGCTTCTTCCCATCAGAACAATTTCCAAAACAATGGCTCGGGTTCTCAGAATCCCTACACTTATGGCATGAGAAACGAGCCTTATGCTCAGGATGATTATTTAGACCAGGCGACTAAAGAATATAGAGGTATAAAAAGCGCTGTTGACTATCTTGTTTGAGGAGGTGTTCAGATGAGCGGAGTAGCAGCCTCAATAGGAATAGCGAGTCAACAGAAGCCATCCGCGGTTCAGAAATCAGAAAGAGCATTGGGAAAAGACGACTTCTTGAAGCTCTTGATCGCCCAGCTAAAGCAGCAAGATCCCCTCTCTCCGGTACAAAACACAGAATTCATCGCCCAGATGGCCCAGCTGACGTCGCTAGAGCAACTCCAAGAGGTGAACAAGAACATCTCTCAGCTTGTAGCGCTCCAAGAACAAATGCAAAAGAATGAAGAACTGAGCTTTGCAGCTGGCTTGCTGGGGCGTGAAATCGAGGCGAAAAACCCCCAAACTTATGAGGCATTCAAAGAATTGGCAAAGGGGTACTACCAAAGAGACGGCGAGGTTTGGCTAATCTGTGAGAGAAGCGAGATACCCCTATCTTGGGTTTACAGAGTAACGCTTCCCAGCGAAGCGGGTGAGTGAACATGACGGATAGGATCTATTTTCCACAGCCGATCTTACCTGTAAAACAAGCTGGTTACTCTGAGAAGAAAAAGGATGCTGGCGAAGGAGCTTCCTTTGAAGAGATACTGGCACAGCAGTCGCTTAAGTTCTCTCGTCATGCCCAGGAGAGGATCGCCCAGAGGGGTATCGCCCTAGACGCAGGGCAGCTGCGGCGCATCCAGGATGCAGTGGACAGAGCGGCAGCTAAAGGAGCTCGAGAATCGCTAATCTTGCTAGATAACCTCGCCTTCGTTGTGAGCATTAAGAACCGCACGGTGATCACAGCAGTAGACGAGGCAAACCTAAGGGGAAATGTCTTCACCAACATCGACAGCGCTGTGATCATCTGAGTCAGATAATTTTCAAGAGGGTTCAAAAGGGCCGGACCTCTCGGAGGGGGCCCTGGTTTACGGAATGACAGAAGTAAACCAACCCTAAAAAGGAGGTCAAAAGGGGAAATGATGCGCTCACTCTTCTCCGCTGTCTCGGGCTTGAAGGCTCACCAGCAGCGGATGGATGTCATCGGCAACAACATCGCCAATGTCAACACTCCTGGCTTCAAGAAGAGCCAGGTGACGTTTCAGGACATGCTTACAC
>JBNATO010000273.1:0-2748 GCA_049701555.1 Thermacetogeniaceae bacterium
CAGGATAGAGCTGGATAGATGCAGCGATGATGAAAACGGTGGGTTTCGAGCACTTGCGAGGGTCTAAGCCCAGATCTCCCTTTCCTCTAGTTACAACAAGCCTGATGTAGGCGTCACGTAGGTTGTTGCGCCGCAATGTCTCGAGCACAGCCTCAAACATCTCAGCCTTCGGCATCCCGATGTCCAGCATGATCGATTTGGCCGACTCATAGAGGCGGTCAATGTGCTCCTTCAGGCGAAACACCCTGTTGTTATAGGCACGGATGCCCTCGAAAACACCGTCGCCGTAGAGAACTCCGTGATCAAAAACTGAGATCTTCGCCTCTTCCTCCTCCACAAACTCCCCATTGAGATAGATGATAAGCCCCATCCCGAACCTCTCCTCTTCAAGTAATTTACTGCCCACTCACATATATCCCGGAAAAAGTTATTAAAAAGCCCTCCCGCACCAGACAGCTAGCTGTCAGGGACGAGAGGGCCCGCGGTACCACCCTGCTTGCTGCCTCTTGAAGAAAGAAGCAGCCACTCTTTCCAGTTTATAACGGACTTTGCTGGAACGTCCGGCACCACCTACTAGGCCCTAAAGCCGTTCAGATAGCAGCTACAGGAAGAGACGACCAACCACAGGCACCGGTGCTGGCTCTCAGCGACCACCAGCTCTCTGTGACCGGCACTCCTGCGGGGCATGTGCTCCCGTCATCGCTTTTCGACATAATGCTTCTTTTTGTATTTCTGTCTAGTATAGAAAAGGAAACAATTTAGTGTCAATATTTTTTTGCTTTCTAAAGAAATTATTTTCTTTTTTAAACAATTGCCAAAACACAACACATCTGAGAGAATAAAGGGAAAGATTGAAAAAGGAGGGTCTTATGTGGAGCTGATCAACGAGAACAAGATCGGAGTTGCAAAGGGAACCCCGCTTGAAGAGGACGTAAAGATGGAGTTCCGGGGGGAGACGATGGAGGTAGGGCTCTACCTGGCCATGGCCCGCCAGGCACAGCGCGAAGGGCTCCCTGAAGTAGCCGAGGTCTTGAAGGCAATTGCTATGGAAGAAGCCTGGCACGCAGCCAGGTTTGCCGAACTCAACGGCATGATCTCAGAAAGCACAAAAGCAAACATTGAAAAAATGCTGAAAGGAGAAATAGAAGCGAACAACGGCAAAAAACAGGCAGCCCAAAAGGCAAAAGACGCCGGGTTCGATGAGATCCACGACGCACTCGATGAATCCTCCCGAGACGAAGCCAGACACGCCCGTGCTCTGGAAGGCCTGCTGAAAAAATACTTCTAAGCCCCTGAAATTATCGAGCTCAGCAGTTTTTTAAATCATCAAAAAGCGCTGCTAATTGCAGCGCTTTTTTTCTCACCGCGCGTAATCTAAAATGCGCCTCAAAATCTCCATCCGCTTTTCTTCTATGCCGTCGAAATCCATCGCCTCTACATAGTAGCGCTCCATCTCATCATGCACCTGTTTGGCCATCTTGATGTGCTGCAATGCTCTCTCCAAGCACACGCTGTAAATCTGCCGAAACCGGATGAGCTCTTCGCTGACATCGGCCAACTTTTCAGCGTCGATACAGCTGCTCGTATCGAATTTCTCGCAAACCTTCATGCACGGCAAAGAAGCCGGTTCAAAAGCAAGCTCAGGAAAGACCTTGATGACCGCAACTCTGCGCTCAGGGAGAACGACCAGATCAACCTGGGCGGGATCGAAGGCACAGTGGTAGACTTCCATCTTAAAGCCCGAACGAAAGGCATACACCAAAAACTCTGCCAAAACGAGTTCCGCTCCCGAACCGGGTTCTCCCCCAACTATATAAAGGGACTCTACCTCCTCCAGGACAGTTGGAAGGTGGTGGACGATCCCGCCAGGGGTCAGCGCCGAAGCGAATAGGTGGCGGGCTTCAGGTTCCTTCTCCCCCCAGCATAGTCTTTCCCCGAAGATCGTCCGCAGGAGCTCCCCAAGCAAACCATTGAATCGTCCGTAACAAAACGCCTCGCTTCGATAACTCGCCTCCTCATCCCGCGCGATCTTCGCCATGCGGAGATTGCTATAGGCAACTGCAAAATGCTCAGCTACTTTTTTGTTAAGAGATACGATCTCATCCCTGTGCCTTATCAGCTGCGCATCATCCCAGAACTCTCCAAGGTTGACGATCTCATCAACAGCCCCAGGGTTTTTGGGGTCTACTACGTGTGGAGCGGTACCATCTATCAATGCAATGCCCAAGGCAGGAACAACAACGGCATCCAGCGACTCGTTGTCCGAAGAACAGCAGTGAAATTCGACGTCATAACCCCGCTCCCGCAGCTCCTCCCCAATCCGGCGCATGAAAGTGGACTTGCCGACCCCAGGCCCACCCTTGATCACAAAGACCCTGTTGGCATCTGGGCCGATGATGTTGTCGTAGAAGGAGTAAAAGCCGAGGCAGGTATTTCCTCCAGGAAAAACCATTTTCACCTTTCCTCTTCTCAAAGCAATCTCCTCCCTCCCCAGCGTTCAGAAACGACTTTGCAAAGCCATTACGCTTAACTCCTACGTCCTGTCTTCTTCTCGCTGCGCCGCAATGGAATAGCCGCGTTCGGCTTGTTCCCTGGAAGACAAATAGATCAATGTAGTGCTCAATTCAGTTTATGCTGGAGACGTCTATAGATAACCGGAGAGAAACAATTACCATTTTTAAGAAATAAAAGTTTTAACCTAAATCCGTGACAAACGAGCCACAATAATTCCTAGCATCGCTCAAAATC
>JBNATO010000274.1:0-2732 GCA_049701555.1 Thermacetogeniaceae bacterium
GTACACTGCTACGCTGGGTGGAAAGGCGTGAAGAAGGGCTGGCTCCCGGCTATTATCGTCGGCGGTGTGATGGCCCTGGTGCAGTTCGGCGTTGCCCTGTGGGAGCCTGCTCTGGCGACATTTATAGCGGGTATTGTGGGAATTGTCGTGACAGCATTCCTGACGCGCTTCTACCGCGAGGAAGACGAAGAGCTGACCGCGGAGCTGGAGAAAGAAAACGGTGAAGGAGCGGCTTCTGCCAAGAAGATAACCCTCAAAAAGCACATGAACTTCCACCTGGCATTTTCAGCTTACTACGCCCTGATCGTGATCGTCGCCCTCCAAGAGTTTGTGCCCGGGCTGGAGGATCTAATGAAGAGCGTCTTGGTCGTAAAGTTCAATTGTCCAGAGTACGCCACGGCATACGGTTGGCTCGTGAAAGCTGGGACTTCCTCTAAGGTCGGGATTCTCGGCCATGTCGGCGCATTGCTCGTCTATGCTGCGATCATCGGCATCATCATCTACAGCCTGACAGGCCACTGGAAGGGTGAGATGTGGGGCAAAGTGTTGAAAAAGGTTGCAAAAGACGGGCTCGGCTCCAGCATCGCCACCTCTTCGATGGTTTTGATGGCATTCATCATGGTGGAGTCGGGGATGACCTTCACGCTGGCGAAGGGCGTTGCTGAAGTCCTTGGAGTAGTATACCCGATCGTGGCTCCGCTGGTAGGTGTTCTAGGGGCCTTTATGACAGGCAGCAATACCAACTCCAACGTGATGTTTGGAGCGTTCCAGGCTCAGGTTGCGAAGCTTTTGGGTGTGAGCACGCTGATCATGGCCTCGGCTCAGACTGCTGGCGGTTCGATCGGGAGCATGCTCGCCCCTGCGAAGGTTATCGTGGGCACGTCTACCGTGGGGCTGACGGGGCGTGAGGGCGAGGTTATAGGGAAGACGCTCAAGTATTGCCTGATACTCGGCATATTCTTGGGTATCCTCGCCTGGATCATGCTCTACGTGGTGTTCAGGCATGTTTACTAATGGCGATGGGAGGGAAGCGAGATGACCGAAGGTGCTGCACAGAAGAAAAAAGATTATAAAATGCTTTGGCAAGGAATTTCTCTGCTAGGGATGCTTCTGGTGCCAGCCCTGATCATGTTCCCGGGAGCAGAAGCGAAGAACAGCGGGATCATAGCTTTGGGATACATTCTGTTGGCTTTTTGCATGGCTATACCGCTGTTTTTGAAGAAATAAGGGAAAGTGTTTACAAAATCTGCATTGAGGTGGTAAGCTAAGAGAAAAAGCATATTGAAGTTCCATAGGGGTGCCGCAAGGCTGAGAGGTCTGGCTTCTGCCGGGCCAACCCTTCGAACCTGATCTGGGTAATGCCAGCGTAGGGAAGTGGAACTTGTAATGAGTTAGATGATTACAAGCACTCCACTTGCCGGAGTGCTTGTTTTTTCTCAAGGAGGAAGAAATATGAAAAAAGTCTTGGTCACGGGTTCATCAGGAGATGTCGGGAGCTATTTGGTGCGCTACTTCGCACAGAAAGGGTTTGTTGTGAGAGCCTTGGACCTGCGCCAGGGAAGCTATTCAGACGATGTTGTGGCGCCTGAGAATAGGTTTGTAGGCTCTGTCGCTGATGATGCGCTGGTGGATGAGGCAGTAGCGGGTTCGGATGCCGTTGTGCATCTCGCTTGGAGTTTCTCGGACAAGCCAGCGGAGATTTTCGATGTGGATATCCGCGGCCACATAAACCTCCTTGAAGCTGCATTAAGAAGGGGTGTCAAGAGGTTTATATACACCAGCACAGCTACTGTGTATGGAAGGGCTGTGAGGGTTCCTGTGACAGAAAGCCATCCGCGCCTCGTATTTGAGGCCAGAAAGCCGCTTTATGCCTTGGCGAAGAGCACCGCTGAGGATCTCTGCACATATTACCACCTTGAGGCCGGGCTGGAGACAGTCATTTTTAGGTTCTGGTGGGCATTTGGAGAGACGATAGGTGGAAGGCATTTGCGCAATATGGTCAGGGAGGCGCTGCAGGGCAAGACTCTTGTCGTCCCTGCCGGTGCTGGCGGCACTTTCGTCACGATGGCTGACCTGGCCAGGGCGATTGAACTGGCTTTGAGCAGCGAAAGGGCATCTGGAAAGATCTACAACGTCGGCAGCTTTTATGTCACCTGGGAGGAGATAGCGGAGATGATCGTTGAGGCAACAGGTTCCAAGGGAGGTTTTAGGGCTGTTCCTTTGGCTGAGTGGGATGGGCCGCAGTTCCTCTCTGACAACTGGGAGCTGGGGTGGGAGGAGGCGGAGCGGGATCTGGGCTATCGCCCTGCAAACAGCCGCAGCGAAAATGCCTTAGCGCTGAAGAAGGCGATCGCCGCAGTGGCTGATGCGCTGAGGTCGGAGAAGGGCTTAGATTGATGGCTATCGGCGCTTGCTGATTTACAAATAAATACTGTCAGATTCACAGGGGTGCCGCAAGGCTGAGAGGTCTGGCTTCTGCCGGGCCAACCCTTTGAACCTGATCTGGGTAATGCCAGCGTAGGGAGGTGAAAGCGAGAGCTTTTATAGCATCCCAGCTGGGGTGCTTTTTTGTTCCAAAATCAGGGGTTTTATAGAGAACCAGAGTCTTAAGAGGAGGGCAAGAGATGATCGGTAAGGTGAACGATGACCTCTTCCGGAGGGCGATCCTTCCGCACACAGGTGCCTCAGCGCAGGAGGTGCTCGTCGGCCCCAAGATGGGTGTGGATGCGGCG
>JBNATO010000275.1:0-2724 GCA_049701555.1 Thermacetogeniaceae bacterium
TTCATCTTCTTGGCCATTTTATCTATTCTTCCCCACATCCTCGCTGCTATTCCTCTGCAACACAACAAGCCGCCCAAAAAGCAATTTAAAAAAGGATTTATCCCCAAAGATGGCCAAACTAAAAGATAAACAGCTTTTTACGGAGGGAAAACATCCATGGAAAAAGCTGATACAAGCGGTCTATCCGGGAAGTCCGCCATGAAGTTCATCCTGCTGCTGGGCATCGTGAGCCTTTTCGGAGACATCACCTACGAGGGGGCGCGCAGCATCACCGGGCCATTCCTTGCCATGCTGGGGGCAAGCGCAACGGCGGTTGGAGCGGTCGCCGGACTGGGAGAACTGATCGGATACTCCCTGAGGCTCGTCTCCGGATTCCTGACCGACAGGACGAAAAGGTACTGGCTGATCGCCCTTACTGGTTACTTCCTGAACCTGATAGCGGTCCCTTTGCTCGCTCTGGCAGGCAGCTGGCAGATCGCCGCCGTCCTGATCGTCTCCGAGCGTCTGGGGAAGGCCATCCGCACCCCTGCGCGCGACGCCATGCTCTCGCATGCCACGTCACGGGTCGGAAGGGGCTGGGGTTTCGGCATCCACGAAGCCATGGACCAGATCGGGGCGCTGGCTGGGCCACTGCTGGTCGCCGCCGCAGCGACAGGAACCAGGGGCTACCGCGCAGGCTTCGGCGTCCTCGCCATCCCCGCCACCCTCGCTCTTTTCACCCTCCTCATGGCACGGCACCTATATCCGAACCCTGGAGACTTTGAGCCTGTCTCCAAAAAGATCGCAGGAAAGGGGCTTCCCGCTCCATACTGGACGTATCTGTTCGCCACTGCCCTGATCGCAGCAGGCTACGCCGACTTCGCTCTGATCGCCTACCATTTCAAAAATGCCGCCATCTTCCCTGACAACATCATTCCCGCCCTCTATGCCCTGGCGATGGGGGTCGATGCCGTTGCGGCTCTCCTATTCGGTCGGCTGTTCGACCGGCTCGGGGTGATCACACTGCTCATCTCCACTTTCCTCTCGTCGCTCTTCGCCCCGCTGGTCTTCCTCGGAGGGCGCCAGGCGGCTGCAGCAGGGATGATCCTCTGGGGGATCGGGATGGCAGCGCAGGAGTCGGTGCTGAGGGCAGCCATCTCCGAAATGGTCCCCTCAGATAGGCGCGGGTCGGCTTATGGGATATTCAACACAGGTTATGGGGTGTTCTGGTTTCTGGGAAGCATCCTGATGGGGGCTCTCTACGACAGGTCGCTCCCTGCAATGGTGGGCTTCTCCATAGCGGCTCAGCTGGCGGCAATACCAGCTCTAGTGGTCACGAAAAGACAGCTTCAGGCGCTGAACAGATGACCGAAACGGAGGTTCCACCTTATCGGCGCTGTTCCGGCTTCCCCTCCGAGCGGCAGCGCTCGCAGTATCCATAGAACTTGACGCTGTGATCCTTGATCTGAAAGCCGTACTTGCTCTCGATCATCTCTTCGAGCATGTTCAACAGGTCATCCTCCACCTCCGCAACATCGCCGCAGCCCAGGCAGACAAGGTGATGATGCCTGTGGCGCTCCTCTCTCGTGAGCTCATAGCGGCTGCGCCCATCGTCAAGGTCAACCTTGTGGAGGATGTTGAGCTCCACAAACAGCTCCAACGTCCTGTAAATGGTTGCCAGGCCGATCTCTATGCCTTTCTTGCGGAGCATGCCGTAAATGTCCTCAGCGCTCAGATGGCGATTGCTGTTTACGATGATCTCCTCCAAGATGATCTTCCTGTGAGGAGTCAGCTTGTGCTGAGAGGAAAAATGAGTTTTTTCTATGTCTTCGATCTTCTTCTCCATAGCGTCACACCTCATCGTCGAAAAGCCTCTGCTCATCATCAGCCGCAGCATCTCCATCCCACAATTCTATCATACACCGCTTTTACCCCCGTTGCAAATAAACCCTAGAACCAAAACCGCAAGGGCCCAAAATTTTCTTGACCGCTTGATCGCCATAAATTAGAATTGTTATTGAAAATGATAATCATTCTCATTGACTCCGGAGGGCGCACCCATGGAATACTCTATCGCAAGGGGGGAACTCTCACCCCGCTCCAAGGCTGAACACAACAGCAGAAGGCGCAGGCGCAGGGGTCCCTCGAGGGAGATCGCCTTGATCGGGACGCCCAATGTCGGCAAAAGCGCCTTGTTCAACATACTCACAGGCGGAAAGGCGGTTGTCTCTAATTACCCGGGCACAACTGTGGAGGTCACCAGGGGAAGGCTCTCAAGCTGCGAGGTCGCTGAAGGGGTTGTGGACACCCCAGGGATGTACTCCCTGATGCCGATCACCGAAGAAGAGAGGATCGCAAGGCGGCTCCTCCTGGAGGAAAGACCGGATCTCATCCTGCACGTCATCGATGCCAAGAACCTAAAGCGAATGCTCAACCTCACCCTGCAGCTGATCGAAGCAGGGCTTCCTGTGATCGCTGTGGTGAACATGATCGATGAGGCGAAAAGGCTTGGCATCGAGATCGATTTTCAGAAGCTGGAGAACATCCTCGGCATACCAGTCGTCCCCACTTCTGCAGCCACCGGCGAGGGAATAGAGCGCTTGAAGAGAATTCTGGAAGGTGCCCCCTTCTACAGCAAACGGCAGAGGAGAGAGTCAGCCCAGAATCCCCCGATCACCTATGACCCATGGATAGAGGAAAGGGTCACCAAGATCGAGGAGCTCCTATCAAACAGCTACCCCCTCA
>JBNATO010000276.1:0-2723 GCA_049701555.1 Thermacetogeniaceae bacterium
GGGATCGAGCACAGAGTGGCGCTGGATTCAGGAGTCGTGATCACAGCCAAGCATGACGGCGTCGTGCAGAGGGTGACTGCTGATGAGATCGTCATCAAGCGCGACGATGGAACGCTCGATAAGTATAAGCTCACAAAATTTGCGCGTTCGAACCAGGGGACGTGCATCAACCAGAAGCCCATTGTGGAAAAAGGTCAGAGGGTCTCTGCTGGCGATGTCATAGCTGATGGGCCCTGTACTTCTGGGGGTGAGCTGGCCCTCGGCCGAAACGTGTTGGTTGCCTATATGCCGTGGGAAGGCTATAACTACGAGGACGCTATACTGATCAGCGAAAAGCTGGTGAAGGATGACTTCTTCACATCTATCCACATCGAAGAGTATGAATGCGACGCCCGTGATACGAAGCTTGGCCCTGAGGAGATCACCAGGGATATCCCCAACGTGGGCGAGGATGTTTTAAAGGATTTGGATGAGAGAGGGATCATCAGGGTCGGAGCTGAGGTCAGACCGGGAGACATCCTCGTAGGAAAGGTGACCCCGAAGGGCGAAACAGAGCTGACGGCTGAGGAGCGCCTGCTCAGAGCCATCTTCGGCGAAAAGGCGCGGGAGGTGCGCGACACATCGCTCCGGGTGCCCCATGGAGAATCCGGGCGTGTGGTGGATGTCAAGGTCTTCTCCCGCGAGAATGGCGACGAGCTGCCCCCTGGAGTCAACAAGCTGGTGAGAGTTTATGTCGCTCAAAAGAGGAAGATCTCCGTGGGGGACAAGATGGCGGGAAGGCACGGAAACAAGGGAGTCATCTCCCGGATTCTCCCTGAGGAAGATATGCCTTTCCTCCCGGATGGGACTCCTGTGGAGATCGTCCTGAATCCTCTTGGCGTCCCCTCGCGCATGAATATCGGTCAGATACTGGAGTGCCATCTGGGGTGGGCAGCTCACGAGCTGGGCATCTACGTCGCCTCTCCGGTATACGATGGCGCCCGAGAAGACGATATTGTGGAAACCCTTAAAAAGGCTAACCTTCCGGTGCATGGGAAGACGATCTTATATGACGGGCGCACCGGTGAGCCGTTCGATCACGAGGTGACTGTCGGATATATATATATGTTGAAACTCGCCCATCTGGTCGATGACAAGATCCACGCTCGGTCCACCGGGCCATACTCGCTGGTTACTCAGCAGCCGCTGGGCGGAAAGGCTCAGTTCGGCGGTCAGCGCTTTGGCGAGATGGAGGTCTGGGCATTGGAGGCCTACGGCGCAGCCTATACCTTGCAGGAGATGCTCACAGTGAAGTCTGATGATGTGGTAGGGCGTGTCAAGACATATGAGGCCATCGTGAAGGGAGAAAATGTCCCTGAACCAGGCGTTCCTGAATCCTTTAAGGTGCTGATCAAAGAGCTGCAAAGCCTCTGCCTGGATGTGCGTGTCCTCTCAGAGTCGAACGAAGAGATCGAGATCAAAGAGGGAGATGACGATGTTGGAGACACTGCCAAGGAGCTCGAACTGGATGTCGGAGAGGCTGCTGTTGCTTCAGAAAATGCTGAGAAAAAGAAGCAGAAGGTGAAAAAAGAGGCAGAGGCTGCGGATGCAAGCGATTCTGATGAGGCTTCTGAGGAAGAAGAGGAGATGGCAGGGTATAGCCTTGTAGACGAAGAAGGCCGGGCGATCGATGAGTCTGAAGAGTTTGAGGAAGAGTATGATGAGGATATAGTCCGGAGCACTCGGGCAAAGGCGAAGGTGAGCCATAGGCGTGGTTCTTTCTTCGAGGAGCTGGCGGATGAAAAAGAGTGAGTCAGGAGTCATTTTTGACCTGACAAACCCTGTAGGAAGGGAGCGGTAGCTTTGCTGGATGTCAGCAACTTTGATCAGATCCGTATCGGTTTGGCATCCCCTGAGCAGATCCGTGCATGGTCGAGCGGGGAAGTGAAGAAGCCGGAGACGATCAACTACAGGACGCTTAAGCCGGAGAAAGACGGGCTCTTCTGCGAGAGGATCTTTGGCCCGACGAAGGACTGGGAATGTCATTGCGGCAAGTACAAGCGTGTCCGCTATAAGGGGATAATCTGCGACCGCTGCGGGGTGGAGGTCACCCGCTCCAAGGTAAGGCGTGAAAGATTAGGGCATATAGAGCTAGCCGCACCAGTTTCCCATATATGGTATTTTAAGGGAATACCCAGCAGGATGGGGCTCTTGCTGGACATGTCTCCGCGCGCCTTGGAGAAGGTTCTCTACTTCGTTTCCTATATCGTCATCGATCCGGGCGACACGCCCCTTACCAAGAAGCAGCTTCTGAGCGAGGCAGAATACAGGGAGTACAGGGAGAAGTATGGAAACCGCTTCCGTGCAGGCATGGGAGCAGAAGCCATCAAGGAGCTGCTCGAGGAGATCGACCTCGACCAGCTGAGCCAGGAGCTGAGGAAAGAGGTCAACGAATCGACGGGGCAGAGAAAGGTCAGGGCGATCAGGCGCCTAGAGGTGGTTGAGGCCTTCAGGAAGTCGGGCAACCGCCCTGAATGGATGATCCTGGAAGTGATTCCTGTGATACCGCCTGAACTCCGCCCGATGGTTCAGCTGGATGGTGGCAGGTTCGCAACTTCAGACTTAAACGACCTCTACAGGCGTGTCATCAACCGCAACAACCGCTTGAAGAGGCTGTTGGACCTGGGAGCTCCAGACATCATTGTTCGGAACGAGAAGAGGATGCTCCAGGAGGCCGTGGATGC
>JBNATO010000277.1:0-2710 GCA_049701555.1 Thermacetogeniaceae bacterium
GCTCTGATATACCAATGTAATTGCCTAAACTCTTGCTCATCTTTTGGACACCATCCAATCCCTCAAGGATGGGGACCATAACAGCTACCTGAGGCTCTTGGCCGAATTCCCTTTGCAGATCGCGCCCAACCATCAGATTAAACTTTTGGTCTGTACCCCCAAGCTCAACATCTGCCTGAAGGACCACAGAATCGTAAGCCTGCATCAACGGATATAAAAATTCGTGGATACCAATCGGCAACCCCTCGCGATAGCGCCGCGCAAAATCGTCCCTCTCCAACATCCTGGCCACTGTATACTTCGACGCTAATTCAATGACCTTTTCAAAAGTGAGAGGAGCTAACCAGGAACTGTTGAAAACAATCTTTGCTCTCTCCAGGTCTATGATCTTGCCTACTTGTTCCTTGTAAGTAGCCACGTTTTCCATGATCTCTTCTTCAGTTAATTGTTTGCGCGTCTCTGAACGACCCGAGGGATCCCCGATACGAGCGGTAAAGTCTCCTAAAATCAACACCACATCGTGCCCCAATTCCTGAAACTGGCGAAGCTTATGCAATACAACCGTATGCCCCAGGTGAATATCTGGAGCAGTTGGATCTAGACCGAGCTTCACCTTCAGCGGTTTATCTTGCTCCAACGACCTCTTCAGTTTTTTTACGAGTTCCTCCTCAGGGACAATCTCGGCAACCCCGCGAGTGATTGTTTCCCACTGTTCTCTAAAATCTTTTACCAGCCTAGACACAGGCAAATCCTCCTGTTTTTAGAATCATACTTTTTGCACCACGATATAAAGTTAACACTTTTCGTTTTTTTCAACAAGCAAGTTCCAGAGAAGCTCTACAAATTGCTCTCTAAAATCATCGTGAGGTCAGCAGCACCCGCTGACCTAGGATTTGCCGCCAGCGAACCAGAGCCGAGTGACTCCTTTACTATTGAAGGAATGTCTTCCTTCCTGAGCCCTACTTCCCCTAACTTTTCGGGTATATTCAAACGCTTTTTCATCTCCCGAATAAAGTGCAATAATTTACCAGCAGCCTCCTGCGAAGAGGCATCGGCAGATACCAGCTTGAGCTCCTTGGCAACCCGAGCATACTTTTCCTCAACAATAACCATATTGTAAGCGATCACATACGGGAGAAGAATCCCGCAGACAAGGCCATGTGGAAGCTTATAGCGACTCCCTATCGCATGAGCCAAGCCGTGAACCGCCCCAAGTCTGGCATTGTTCAGGGCTATTCCAGCCATCAAGCTGGCTAATGACATCTTCTCACGCACATCTTTCGTCCCCTTCTTATACGCGGAAAAGAGGTTGCGGCAGATGAGAAGAGTAGCTTCCAAAGCCAGGGCCTCAGTCATCGGATGCGTCCATCTAGAAGTAAACGCTTCCAAAGCATGCGTCAAAGCGTCCATCCCTGTTATAGCAGTGAGCTCCCGCGGCATCGTCATCGAAAGCACTGGATCTACAACAGCAACCTTAGCCATCCAAAAATCGCTGCGTATACTCTGCTTCCTCCCTGTCTCGCTGTCGGTCAAGACAGCGTTTCGTGTGGCTTCCGCCCCGCTTCCCGCTGTAGTCGGCACTGCAATCCAGGGAAGCCCCGGCTCCAATACCGGACGCCCTTCGAAATACTCTTTGACAGAACCCTCTTCCCGATACAGCCCTGCAGCAGCTTTAGCTACATCGAGGGCACTTCCGCCTCCAACCCCTACGATCAACTCGACATTTTCCTGACGCGCTACGGAGCGACAAACCTCTACTAACTCCAACGTCGGCTCCGGGGTCACTTCATTAAAAATGATCACCTCCAGACCGGCAGATCGCAGGGGAGCAAAGACGCGGTCTATCATGCCGCTCTCCACAAGAAAGCGGCGACCGGTGACAAGCAACAGCTTTTTCCCAAAACGCCCGGCCTCTTCACCCAAGCGTCCGCTGCAACCAGGGCCGAATAGGATCCGCTCTGGAACCAAAAAGTCAAAAAGCACTGGCCATAGCCTCCCGATCATACCGCTAGTCGGCGATGCCATCGCCTCATCTTCACGAAAAAGCCTCAAGTTCCTCACAGAATATAAAATGGATCCGTATTGACCTCAGAAACTTCAACATGAAGAGCACATCCTTCTTCATTAGCTTTATCCTTCAAGTAGTCAGCTATGACAGAGACAATCACCCTCTCTGTTCCGTGGTGCCCTGCATCTATCAGAGCGATCCCCTGAGCTAAGGCATTCAATGCATCATGATGCCTGACATCTCCTGTTACATAAACGTCGGCTTTCGAGCGGATCGCCTGATGGAGAAGGGCAGCACCACTACCCCCGCAAACCGCTACTCTCGATACCATCCTCTCCAACTGTCCCACCACGCGAACAGCCTTTTGCCCAAGCGATTCCTTTACCCTTTCCGCAAAAGAGCCTAGAGTCATCGGCTGCGGGAGTTTCCCTACCCTCCCAAAACCAAATCGTTTTCCTGGATTCTTCAAAGGATAGAGATCGTAGGCCACTTCTTCGTAAGGATGAGAGCCTAGCATCGCCCTGACAACAACATCGACCTTACTTTCAGGAACGATAGTCTCAAGCCGTGTTTCAGAAACCCTCTCTAGCTCACCTATCTTACCTATAAAGGGAGATGTACCCACAAGCGGCCGAAACGTCCCAGTCCCGCTGAGCTGGAAGGTGCATTCCGAATATTTCCCTATCCAGCCAGCACCAGCTG
>JBNATO010000278.1:0-2672 GCA_049701555.1 Thermacetogeniaceae bacterium
TCCCCCTCATCACAGCGGCTGCTCTGGCATCGTCCGAGCAGCCTCCACCTCCCCTTCCTTGAATTATTTTATACTTTCTTTACCAGTTCTCGGGCGATGTTCGCTTCTTTTGAAGATGGTACTTCCTCTTGAGCGAACTCGCCCAACGCATCTTTTTCCTCAGCCTCCAGCACGGAGCTGAGCTTGATGATGATGATCAGTTCGCCATCCCTCTTGGCCAGCCCCTCCACAAAGGCTGCGTTTACCTTAGTGATGTCCGGCGCAGGTTCGATGGAGCTTTCGTCGACCGTGGCCACTTCCTTCACGCAGTCTACAATAAGTCCTGCTTCTATTCCTGAGATATCCACGATGATTATCCGCGTCTCTCTGGTCCTCTCCGCCTCCGCAAACCCGAAGCGCTTCCTGAGGTCGATCACCGGGATCAGTTTACCCCTCAGGTTCACGACCCCTTCCACGAACTCCGGCGTCTTGGGGATCCTGGTGACAGGGGTGTCCCTGATGATCTCCCGGACGTCGAAGATATCCACGCCGTAAAGCTCTCCAGCCAGCTCAAAGACCACCAACTGCCTTGGCATCAATATAACCCCTTTCGCTCGGCTTGCTGGTTTTAAGTGCGTAAATCATTTGCTTCAATAAAACAGTGTCTGCACCTACTTTTCACCTCCCTAGTAGAATTGCGGTATACATGAAAGCACGCCCTCACAATCAATAGTTGTCAACTTGCATCTTCCGGTAAAAGTGCTGTCTTTTTCAAGTCTCCAGTGTAAAGGTCAATCACTGTCCGGCAGTTGTACTTAGGCACAGTGCTGTATTCGTCTACAGCGAGCCTCGTTCCGCTGACCTCCAATCTGACCTGCACCTGACGCCGGGTCATTCCCGCAGAGAGGCTATCGAGCATCCTGAACAGGCGATACATCGGTAGGAGATGCGAGGGGAAAGACGGCGGCAGTTCGCTTTCCTCGTGGTGATGGTAGCGGATCAAATGTGCTGCGTTTTCGCCGACTTTATAAAAGCCCTCCGCGATTTCTGCCCCTCGTGCCGCATGTATTTTCCCATCCTCAAAAACCTGGAGCGGATCGACGATGATCTCCCCGACCTCAAGCTCGGGTTGCACCTTTCCGATGTCGTAAAAAACCGCTGCTTCCACAAGGGTGCTCCGCTCGATACCCGGCAACTCCATAAGGCCCTGCCGCATGACATCAGCCAAAATGCGGAGGATGCTGAGGACGTGCAGGTATCCCCCTTGCTCTATGCGTCGGGTGATCTTTGCCTTTCCCGTCTCGCTATCGATGGTGTCCGCGTATTCCACGATCTCTTTCAGCCTGGTTTCTATGCGGCTGTCAGGAAACAGAGTCGCCAGGATGGCATCTATTTCGTCATAAGCATCCTTAAGTTTGTTCAAAATCAACTCTCTCTCGTCCACAACGAAGGAATATGAACGCAAGGGAAGGGCGTTTCTGCTGATGAGGACATCAAGGCTTGTCCCGGAGTGCTCCTTATGTTCAGCAGCAATTTCACTAAGTCCAGGATGTCGACAAAAGAATTGCCTTCCTTGGCATTGCCGCTTACACACAGCCAGTGACGGCCCTCTTTAATCATCAACCTGATTGCTTCGTCCAGAGTTGCATCCAACGGCAACCTCAACCACTCTTGCCTGCGGCTTAATGCGGCCATAGCGCACCTCTTCCACGAAAAAAGCCCCGTTGTTTTTGTCCCGGATATCTGTTTTTTGCAATTCCAGAATAAACCTTAAAGGTTTTTCGGCAGATATATAAGAATAATCCACAGAAATATAGGGCTATTCCGTACTAAATAGCCAATTATCACGGTTATTAGCTGTTTTACCGCTTTAGGCAACAGCTATGTACATTTTCCTAAATTTCCTGGCTAAAAATCAAACATGAATTTTAACCAAAAATATGCTACTAGTCCCAGTTTAATCGATAATTCGTACTAACGCTCAACTCTATGCATCCGGAGCTTACTCAAAGAAAAAGTCTGGGTTTTCCTGGGCTTTTAAGGAACTGACCCATATAAAAAAGCGCCTTTAATAAACCCAGGCGCCTTAGCAAGACCACGGCTTTAATTAATTCCCCTTTCCTACAGATGGCGCAGGGCCTCGGCAGGGCTTAAGGCGGCGGCGCGGCTGGCCGGATAAAGCCCGAAAAAGAGCCCGACGCATGCGGAAAAACCAAACGCCAGCAGCACCGTCCAGAAGGAGATCAGCGGCGGCCAGTGGGCGAGAAGGGCGACTGCAACGGAGCCTCCTGCCCCGATCAGGACACCCAGAGCGCCTCCGATCAAACAGAGGGCTATGGCCTCACCCAAGAACTGCTGCATGATATCTCTTCTACGAGCGCCCAGCGCCATCAGCAGGCCGATCTCCCTGGTCCTCTCGGTCACCGCCACCAGCATGATGTTCATCACCCCGACCCCTCCTACAAACAGAGCGATGCCGGCGATCGCTCCCACAACAAGCGTGAGCACAGACGTCACCTTGCTGATTATCGAAAGCTGCTGCTCCATCGAGCTTGCCACATAGTGAACACCCGAGTTCGGATGTCTTTTTCTGAGGATCTTCAGGCTGTCATCGATAGCCTGCGGGAGCGCCTCTTTCGACACTGCAACGCCGCAAAGTTCGAAGATGACTCTGGAGTTCAGGATCTCCTGAG
>JBNATO010000279.1:0-2655 GCA_049701555.1 Thermacetogeniaceae bacterium
TGATAACAGAGGCGGTCGCGGGGGAAGTCTACCCCATCTATGTGGAGCCGATAAAAGCGGGGGGAAGCCTCTACGGTTACCTCTGTGCGGTTGGCAGGGGTCGGCAGATCTCCTCGCTGGATGCTTCCTTGGTCGAAGAGGCGGCGCTGATCATGGCTTTGGACTTTCAGAAGCGCCTGGCTGTGGCGGAGATCGAGAGGCGATATCTCAACGACTTTGTCAGAGACCTTTTGGAGGGGAGGATCGAGTCCAGAGGGGTTGGTCTCCACAGGGGGAGCATCTACAGGTGGGACCTGACCAAGCCTCAGATAATCTTTGTAATAAGGCTCATAACGCCTGCTGGTCACGGCGTCCTGCATCCCAGCGTCGAGGGGAAGATGCACCACCTGCTGAGGATCGAGAGGATGATCAGGGAAGCGATGGCGGCATGCTCCAGGGAGGAGTACCTGGTTGCTCACATGGGAGATGTCACCATAATGCTTTTTGTCCCGCGGTCGTCCGCATACGCCGAGGCCAAGAGGGAGTCCCTTGATGTCGCCGGATGCCTCCTTTCCTGCCTGGACAGAGGCCTCCGTGGTCAGGACCTCGTCATCAAGATCGGTATATCCAGGGTATGCCACGACTTCATGAAGCTTCCAGAAGCCTTTCGGGATGCCCTCGAGGCTGTGCAGCTGAACATGGAGATCGAGCCCTCGAGCGCGGTGATACACTACGACGACCTGGGGATAGGGAGGCTCCTGATGCGCTTGGGGGATACGGAGGAGATCGAGAGGTACTGCGAGGATTATCTCGGGGCGCTGATCAGGTATGATCAGGCACACGGCACAGAGCTGCTGAGGACCCTGAGCGTTGTCATCGCCACTGACGGAAACCTCAAGGAGGCAGCGAAGAAGCTTTTTGTCCACTACAACACTCTGCGCTACCGCTTGCAGAAGATCAAAGAGGTAGCCGGGATCGAGTTCAGCTCCTGGCAGGAGGTGGCGAGGGTGGAGGTGGCGTTGGAGGCTTACCGCATCCTTCAGGCGAGGAAGAAAGCGGCCGAGGCGTGAGCTTGGCTTTGCGCCACAAAATCCCATGTTCAGGATTGGCCTGAGGTGACAATGACTGATGGCTTAAGATGGTGGTAAGCTTAAGTAACATAATAACAAAGGACGCGGCCCCCCCGGGAGACGAGAGAAAAGGCCGAAGGTTAGAGATGGCTTCAGGCACAGGCACCCCCCCTTGGCAACAGCCGTGTGCTTTCGTCTCCCGGTTTTTTGTTACAAAGATGGCGGGGATGCTGGCCGCGGAGAAAAGGGGAGGAGATGCTATGGCTATGGAGGAGAGGGTTATCGAGAAAATAATGCAGGAGGTCGAAGAAGAGCTTGAGCAGACCAAGAGGAGGATCTTCTGGAAGCTCAAGGAGTTGACGGAATGCAGGATGAAGGGGAACAACGGAGAGCCGCAGCAGAGGAGGCACGAAAGGGGCTTCTTCACGCTTGATTAGCTTCGACCCCCCTTGATCCCTTCAACCGGTCGGAGGGAGTCAGGTTTTAACCTGAGACTTCCTCCGGGCGGTGGGGCTTTTAGACAAGGGGACGTGATAGCGGTTTTTGATGTCTCAGTTTTTTGATATAATAAAAAAGGAGCGAGCAAGCGGAGAGGTGGCAGAGTCCGGTTGATTGCGCTCGACTCGAAATCGAGTAGGCGGGCCAAAACCCGCCTCGTGGGTTCGAATCCCACCCTCTCCGCCATTTTTTATTTTGATGGCTTGGTTATGGCTGAGGAAGCCATAAGAGGATACATCGAGATCCGCTTTCCTTTGGTTTTTGGAAGACTGGGGGTGAAATTTGTCTTATGGCCCGCTTTATTGTCTATCTCGAGCCCGCCGAGGAAGGAGGCTACATCGCTTCTGTGCTGGCACTTCCAGGCTGCGTCACCCAGGGGGAAACAAAGGAAGAAGCCCTGGCTATGGCTGAGGACGCCATAAAAGGGTACATCGAGAGCCTAAAAAAGCATGGAAAGCCGCTGCCCTTTGGCCTTGAGAAAGCGGAAGTAGAGACTATCACAGTGGACGTGGCCTGAATATAAGAAGAAGCCCCGGCCTTTGCCGGGGCACCTGATGTTAGAACTTTTCGTAGGAGACCACTTCGTCCAGGCTCTTCCTCGGCCGCGCCGCCGGGCTTTCCGCCGGGTAGCCGAGCGGGGTCATGGCGACGACCCGGGCCTTTTCCGGGATCCCCAGGACATCCTTCACCATCTTCTCATCGAAGTGGCCGATCCAGCAGGTGCCCAGCCCCAGCTCCCATGCCTCCAGGATCATGAAGGAGAGGGCGATGGCGCAATCGAGGGCATAGGCCGGCTGGCCGCAGCGCATCACCTTTTCGGTCTCTGTGCCGCAGACGACGAGCACGACCGGCGCCTCTCCCACGAACGTTTGTCCTCCTGCTGCCTCGGCGAGCTTTTTCCGGGTATTCTCGTCTCTGACGACGATGAACTTCCACTCCTGCCTGTTGACGGCTGAGGGAGCCAGCCTGCCGGCTTCCAGCACCCTCTTCAGCTTTTCCTCCTCAACCTCTCTCCTGTCGTAAGCCCTGATGCTTCTCCTCGTCTGGATCGCCTCAAAGACATCCATTTTTCTCGACGCCTCCTTGGAAATATTATACTAGAAACTGC
>JBNATO010000280.1:0-2626 GCA_049701555.1 Thermacetogeniaceae bacterium
GGAACACTCAGCCTTGTATAAATTGAGCATAACTATAGATGCAAACAGGCTGGGACAGGACATCTGGTGGGCTGACAACTATGACCCGGAAAAGCAAGAAATTACCTTCAAATACAAAGAGGGAAATCAAGAAAAAGAGCTAAAGAAAAAGGTTAGTATGAGTGGCCAACCAATTATTTCTAGTTCTAGTAACTACGAAGTCAAGGTGGATAAAGGTAAAATCACCTTCCAAGAATTTTCTAATTCTAGTAAATACGAAGTCAAGTTTACCCTTGATCCTTCGGAGAAACAACGGAGAATACGAAATATTTTGGAAGCCATCAAGAATGGCCTCTACGCCCAATCCAGTGGGGAAGCTAACACGATTGTTCCGCTTTTTCTTATTGCTGGCGCAGTAAAAGTGCCTTGTCCGGTCTTTCATCCCTATATCGATATCCGCAAGGAAAATGGCCAGTGGAAAGTCATCGGTGTGAGTGATGCGTTAGATAACTCCTGGCTGGAAAAGGATGGAAATCAGTTGATTGTCTACATCAAAGATTCTGAGCGTTTGAGAGTGGACGACAGTCTGAAGAACCGAGTATTGACAAACTGGAATGAGTTCCTGCAGAAGGTCGGTCTAAAAGATTAGAAAGAAGAACAGAAAAACTAACAAAGCATAGTGAGGAAACAATGAATAGCAATCAGACTTATATATTAAGACTCAGAATTTACCAACCTCAGGCACACTACCGGGTGCCTTTTACCTATCAGAGACGGCACACCTATCCTATCCCCCCTTACTCAACAGTAATTGGCTTTTTGTGTAATATTCTTGGATATGATGGAATGCCTTCCGATCATGAACAATTAAAAAAACTCAAAATCTCCATCGCCGGTCGCTTTGAGAGTAAGACCACAGAGTATACCTGGTTTCGGAACCTGTCCAAATCGGCTCATGTGGATCGTTTCGGAGCCATAGAGAACCGCAGTATCGGTGGTTGTATTGAACACATTGGTGGCCAATCTCCCATTCTTATTGATGTCCTCAATGAGGTCCACTTGGTGATTCACCTGGCACACGAGGATCGCTCATTCCTTGAGCTCATTCGCTCCTCGCTCGAGAATCCCATCCGCCGGCTGGAAATTCTTCATCTTGGACGAGCTGAGGATTGGATTGTTATCGAGGAACTATCCGAGATCCGCGAATTATCCACTTTAGAAGTTCGCAGGGTAGATGCTGACTTTAGGCATTTCTTTTGGATTCCCGAGTGTCTTTACCTGCCTGAAGGAATGGAGGGGGTTTCGGATTTTAACTGCTACGAGGGTCTTCGCTACCGGCTTCCGACTTTCTGGACTGTGGAGAACTATGCTACGACCAGAAATCGTCATGGTCGGCGGATTTTCGAATACATGAGCGTAAAGCTCAGTAATGGACTTTTTAAGGAGAAAAAATTTCTCTTTGACAAAGATGACAAAAAATGCAGCCTTCCTGTATTTTTAGCAAACTTTGGAGGCGGCTATGAGTAATTTCTCACCTATCTGGGCCAAAAGCGTTGAGAAGGAGGAAGGGGCTCCAGTACGCCTTTACGAACACATCCAGGACGCTCTGCGTGTTTTCGACAAAATTAAACATTGGGTCTATGACCCTTTGCATGACCTTATTCGCCTTGCTATCGTCTGTCATGACTTGGGAAAAGTACTTCCTGTTTTTCAGAGTCGCACGGTGAAGAACAAAAACTATCTTCCCAACTCTCCGCTTGCTAATATCCCTCACTCGCTTTTCTCGCTCCTATGGATCAACCAAGATAAGATGAAGGAAAAATTACCCGAGCAGGACGCCGATACTTATCGGGAGTTTGTGCTATCCGCTATCGCCTATCATCACTGGCGAGAGCATTTCTTTGAGTTTATCAGCACCCCCCACCCAGAGATGGCTGACCTTCTGGATGGGCTGGACAAAACTAATAGAGAAGCTCTTCAGAAGAATTTGGAGGAAGAGATAAAACAGCTCGGCGACTCCTGGCAGGAGCTCATTGCCTTTAACGAAGCCATGGCACAGGGTTTGCGCAATGGCGTGCCTTTTATGGAGTATGCCCGTCCGCCATACCAACTCTATTTCCTCCCAAAACGAGTAGGCATAGATGAGCAAAAGCTAAAAGATTGGATTCTGATAGCAGGTTTTCTTCAACGTGCTGATCATTTTGCATCTTTTTGTGAAGAGGGTGGTGAAGATACGATTGAGCCTGAGATACAACCTGTAGGCTACAACACTGTAAAAGAAAAAGTAAAAGAGAAAATCAAGGCAAGTGATGAAAGTTCTATCTGGCAATTTAGCGAACTCAAAGACCGTCATGACAAAAACATCGTCTTGATAGCTCCCACTGGCTATGGAAAGACTGAGTTTGCCTTTATCTGGGATAGTGGTGAAAAGTTCTTTTACACACTTCCTTTACGGGCTGCAGTAAATCAGATTTACGAGCGAGCAAAGACCATCTTCGGGGCGGATAAACTCGGCCTACTCCATTCTGATGCAGACGTCTTTCTTCTGGGAGATGGCGGAGAAGGGCAAGCAAACCTCAAGATATATGACCTGGCTCGGCAACTGGCTTTTCCTGTTATTATCTCCACAGGAGACCAGTTCTTCCCC
>JBNATO010000281.1:0-2615 GCA_049701555.1 Thermacetogeniaceae bacterium
AGATCGATGGACGGCAAAGAGGTTGAGCACCAGGAACGGGGGGCTGTTGAGGGTTCTATCGCTGCCTCCGATTCGGGAGGGGCGGCTCCGGCGAGAAAGAGGTTGCTGGCGGCGGGGCTGGTGTTGCTCCTGCTGATCGCCGCTGGGGTCGGGGCGCGTCTCGCCAAGAGGGAGAAGCCCGCTTCCCAGATAGCCAGCAGGCCGGTCCCGGTGGAGGTGGCTAAGGTCGGGCGCGGGGATGTCAGGAGGGTCGTGGAGTATACCGGGCGCCTGGCTCCCGAGACAGAGGTGAACATCGTCCCGAAGATCCCCGGGCGCATCGCTGAGATCTCCGTCGATGTCGGGGACAGGGTGAGGAAGGGCCAGGTTCTGGTGAGGCTCGATGATGCCGAGCTGGCGGCTGCCTTGCGCAGCGCCGAGGCCGGTTTGGCGGTGGCCGAAGCCAACGCCAAGATCGCCGCTGCTGCCTTGGAGGACGCCAGGCGCAACCTAGAGAGGATGAGGCAGCTCTACGAGGCGGGGGCCGTCTCCCAGCAGCAGCTCGAGCAGGCCCAGCTAAACTACGACAGGGCTGCTGCGGGGGTCGCCGAGGCCCAGGTGAAGCAGGCTCAGGCAGCCGTCGAGGCAGCCCGCGTCCAACTCGCCAACACGGTGATCACCTCCCCGATCGACGGCGTAGTGACTGCCCGCTACGCCGATCCCGGTGCACTGGCTGGCAGCACCCAGCCCGTCCTGACTGTTGCTACCATCGACAGCGTTCAGGTGCAGATCAGCGTCACCGGCGACGACATCAACAAGATCAGGGTTGGCCAGGATGTGGCTGTGAGCGTCCCTTCCGCTGGGGAGGGGGAGTTCAGGGGGAAGGTCGCCAGGATCTCCCCGGCTGCGGACCCCCGAAGCAGGCTCTACCCTGTGGAGATCGCCATCTCCAACCCCGACCATGCGCTCAAGCCGGGGATGTTCGCCAGGGTTAAGCTGACCACGGATGTGCGGAGAGATGCCCTCAGGGTGCCGCTGCAGGCCCTTGTCAATAAAGAGGGGGAAAAGGTGGTCTTTGTCGTGGAGAGCGGCCGCGCCCGGGAGCGCAGGGTGAGGGTCGGGATCTCTGATGAGAGGTATGCGGAGATCATCTCAGGGCTGCGCCCTGGGGAACTGGTGGTGGTCACCGGCCAGGAGTTCCTGACTGACGGGACGCCGGTGGCGACGGGTGACACCGGCAAGGGGGCAAGAACATGAACATACCTGAGCTCGCTGTCCGCCGCTCTGTGACGGTCTTCATGATCGTGATCGCCTTGGTGGTGCTGGGCGCTGTGTCGCTCGGCAGGCTGGCCATCGACATGATCCCCAACATCAGCGTCCCTGTCGCTGCGGTGATGACCGATTACCCCGGGGCCAGCCCCGAGGAGGTCGAGAAGACGGTCACGAAGCCCCTGGAGGAGGTTCTCTCCACGCTGAACAATGTCGACACCATCACCTCCACCAGCCAGTCCGGTTCCTCCACGGTTGTCCTGATGTTCGACTGGGGGACGGACATGGACTTCGCCACACTGCAGATGCGGGAAAAGATCGATATGGTGAGGGGGATGCTCCCCGACGGCGTGGGTTCGCCCATGGTCGTCAAGATGGACCCGGCGATGATGCCGATCGTGCAGATCGGTGTGAGCGGGGGAAGGGACCTGGAGGAGCTGACCCGCCTCGTCGAGGATGAGATCAAGCCGCGGCTGGAGCGCCTCCCCGGTGCGGCCTGGGTCGTGGTGACTGGCGGGAAGAAGCGGGAGGTGCAGGTCCTGATCGACCCCCTCAAGCTCGACTCCTACGGGATCTCCATGGCGCAGGTGATGCAGGCCCTGCGCTCGGAAAACGCCGAACTCACAGCCGGAAAGCTGCGCTACGGAAAGAAGGATGTGATCATCACGACGACGGGGGAGTTCCAGGACCTCCTCCAGCTGGCCAACATACCCCTGACGACTCCGCAGGGGGGCGTGGTCTACCTCAAGGACGTCTCGGAGATCAGAGAGGGCTTTGCCGACATGAGCCAGGAGACCTACATGAACCGTGCTCCCAGCGTCGGCATCCACGTCCTGAAGCAGTCGGGTTCGAACACCGTCCAGGTGGCGGAGCGGGTGAGGGAGGAGCTGGAGACCCTTAAGAAGCAGCTCCCCGGGAACATCAAGGTGAACACCGTCTACGACCAGTCGCGGTTTATCAGGGATGCCATCAACACCCTCGTCAAGCACGCCGTGGTCGGCTCCCTGCTCGCTGTGATCATCCTATTCGTCTTCCTGCGCAGCGTGCGCAGCACCCTGGTGATCGCCATCTCCATCCCCATCTGCATCATCGCCACATTCACCATGGTCTACTTCGCCGGGCTCACGCTGAACATGGTCTCGCTGGGAGGCCTCGCCCTGGGGGTCGGCCTGATCGTCGACGACTCCATCGTCGTCCTGGAGAGCATCTACC
Organism: Thermacetogeniaceae bacterium; assembly: GCA_049701555.1. Lineage (GTDB taxonomy): Bacteria > Bacillota > DSM-12270 > Thermacetogeniales > Thermacetogeniaceae > JBNATO01. The sequence goes on from JBNATO010000281.1 coordinate 2,461, forward strand.
GCTACAGGCAGAGGGGATGCTCTGTCTGGGAGTCGGTCACCGCTGGGGCGCAGGAGGTGGCGATGGCTGTCACGGCATCGACGCTGACCAACGTCATCGTCTTCCTGCCGATCGTCTTCGTGGAGGGGCTGGCTGCCCAGCTGTTCAGGGACCTG
>JBNATO010000282.1:0-2492 GCA_049701555.1 Thermacetogeniaceae bacterium
ACTGGTGGATCACTTCTCGGATCAAATGGATCACTTTTTAATTGACGATCACACCTTAAGGCACATTTTTTTGTTCGCGGATGTGTATGTGTTATACCATAATTTTTTGCAAACTGCTGATTTCCTTCTTCCGTGCGGCATGTCCAAGCTCGTTCGAAGAGCCTTCTTTTGCAAACGCTGGATGCAGAGATGAATCGACATAGCTTTGTTTCCCGGGACGGCATATATTATACTAGTTGTGGTTTTGCCGTGAATTCCCCGGGAGAAGGGATGGCTTCCCAAATCACGGCGGTGAGGCTGCCTGTAGAGGTCGTGCGGAAGATAGATTCCCTTGTGGGGAAGGGCAACCGCTCCAGGTTCATCGCAGACGCAATTGAAAGGGAATTGAAGCAGCAGGCGCGCCTTGAGTACATTGAAAAAGAACCAGGAATGCTGCCCACTGCCCTTTTCCGGAGCTTGAGATTATCGACTGAAGCGGTGTGCGCCTTCTAGCCGCAGCCAGGTGGTGGAAGCTTCTGCAATTCTATTGGTGTATTTGCGTGGTAGGCAGGGATAAATCGCAGGATGTCAAATGATAAAAATCCAGGGGCATGGAAAAAAAGAAAGAGGTCAGAAATAGAATGGCGACAAGAACAGCTTTTTTTGGAACCCCCAAGAGGGAGGGGCACGACTCTTCACCCTTCTACTCCAGGAGTCTTTACGGAACGGACATCGCTGCGCTCTACCGCTTCTTTGAGCAGGTTGAGCGCACGGGCGGGAAGAAGAGCGTCCCGTTTAAGCCCCTTGAGGAGTGGTGCGACAGGATCTACTGCCACACCTCGGAGGACATGCACCACATCCCGGATGGGAGCGTTGCCCTGGCGTTCACTTCACCTCCGTACAACTCCGGCAAGGAGTACGACGAAGACCTTGACCTGCAGCAGTATCTGGCGCTGATAGCGAGGGTGGGTGCGGAGGTCTACAGGGTCCTCAAGCCTGGGGGGAGATACGTTATCAATATCGCAAATCTCGGGCGCAAGCCGTACATACCGCTCCACGCCTGCTTCTATTTTGTGCACATCGGTTTGGGCTTTCTCCCTGCGGGCGAAATCATCTGGCGGAAGGGGAAAGGGGCGAACGGTTCCTGTGCCTGGGGGAGTTGGCTTTCTGCCCGTTCGCCGCGGCTCAGGGATATCCATGAATACCTCCTGGTGTTCGTCAAGGAGCGCTTTGAGCGTCCCGACCGTGGGGAGTCGGACATTTCGAGGGATGAGTTCCTGTCGTCAACTCTTTCCGTGTGGGAAGTTCCTCCGGAGTCCGCGAAGAGGGTGGGGCACCCGGCGCCCTTCCCGGTGGAGCTTGCCAGCAGGGTTATCAAGCTCTACTCTTACGTGGGAGACGTTGTTCTTGACCCCTTCTGCGGCTCTGGAACGACCTGCGTTGCGGCGAAAATCCTGAACAGGCGCTGGGTCGGCTACGACATTGCGCCGGAGTATTGTTTGCTTGCTGAAAGGCGCCTGGAGAAGGAAGGGATATAGAAAACATAGAGCCGGGCCGCAGTTGACAGATGGGTTTCAGTCGTTTATACTCAAGCCAAAGAAGGCGTAGCTTGCTGAGAGTTTGGAAGAGCAGAGCACGAGAGCCACAATTGAATATTTCTGAGACGAGCAGAGTTGAGTCGAGGTGAGCTGAGATGAGTGGAGCGGTTATCTGTCGGTATGGGATGATAACCGGCACTCATTTGAGTGCCGGTTTTTGCGTTCTGAGGGGGGAGAGCGGTGGGTTTGGCGTTTGAGGTTGCGTGTGAGGAGATTCCAGCGGATCTGGAGACTCCTGTCTCTGTTTTTATGAAGACAGCCGAGGGTGAGTACAGCTACCTTTTGGAGAGCGTGGAGGGGGGTGAGCGGGTAGCCCGCTACTCGATCATCGGTTTTGATCCTCTCATAATATTCCGGGCTAAAGGCGATTCTGTGGAGATCGAGGGAGGTGGTGAAAAGCGCTGGATGCGAGGAAACCCGCTCGACGCGTTAGAGCATCTGATGTCCTCTCTGCGTGTAGGGCCACTTCCGGCGGAGCCGCGCTTCTTCGGAGGGGCTGTCGGCTACTTCGGCTACGACCTGGTGCGCCACTTAGAGCGCTTCCGGAGCTGGCCGCTGACGACCTCGGGCTGCCCGACTGCTATTTTGTCATCACGCGAAAGGTGCTGATCTACGACCACGCCAGGCGCACGCTGAAGATTCTCGTCTTCGAGCCGGAAGGCGAGAAAAACCGGGCGGAGGAGGCGATGCGCAGCATCAAGGAGCGGCTGCGGGCGGAGCTGCCGGGGGAAGAAGGGGGGAGGCGGCGGCATCCGGCTCCTGTGGGGCCGGTCTCCAACATCAGCAGGGAGAGGTTTATGGAGGCTGTATGCCGCGCCAAAGAATACATCAGGGCTGGCGAGATCTTCCAGGTGGTTCTCTCCCAAAGGTTTCGACAAGAGATCAGCGCCGATCCCTTTTCCGTCTACAGGGTTC
>JBNATO010000283.1:0-2479 GCA_049701555.1 Thermacetogeniaceae bacterium
AGAAACTCGTAGCAGAGAGCTTAGCTCTAAGCTGCTCCAGAACCTTCTGGAAATCAGGTTCAACATCACTCAGGATCAACGTCACTCCATTCCGGAAGCCTTTAACAGTTACCAAATCGCTCATCCCAATCATCCTTTTGACGACTCTTCACCATCTGCCGTTTTTTATAATCTAATCGCTCAACATACTTCGACAAATTCTAACCGAAACCCTCTTTCCGATGGGAACTTTAGCAAAAAATCGCTCAAAGGCACAGCTCTTGCCACAGCGAAGAATAGGCAGTCTAGGCAATCTAGGACTGCACGTGGCAGAGCCACCGTTCATCCTGCCAGAAGTCAGAGAAAAAAGAAAGAACAAGCTAAGAGCTGAGGCAGCCCCTCGAAAGAGAAAAACAAGTTGTAAAGAACACGACATTAGGGATAATATAAAGAATAGCAACAAAAGGCGGAGGTAATTTTTTTATGGAAAACCCAGAATTAAATAAGGAGTTCACGATTAGGTGGTTTCAAGTTGTGTGCGATTCTTGCGGCTGGAGCTGGTTTGAAAGCGAACAGATGAAAAAGAGCCCCTATTTTTACTGTCCCAAATGCCTTAGCAAGATCAAAAACGAAGAAAAAAAGCAGAAGAAAAAAATAGCAAAAAAATCGGAAATCATATTGCTAAAGAAGCATTTCGATAAGTTCAGGCTGGATTCCCTCTAGAAAAAACTCTTCTTACCAATAAGCCGGTGGGTTAGAAATGGCTCGAGTTCGGCTCAAAAAAGGCGAGGAAAAGAGACTGGTTGCTGGTCACCCTTGGGTATACCAAACAGAGATAGAAGAAATCTACGGCGTCTTTGAACCAGGCGACATCGTAGAAGTAGAGGATAGCCGCGGCAAATTTATTGGGCTGGGGTATATCAACCCAGCCTCTATGATCACAGTACGCCTGCTCACTCATCAACGCAACGAAGAAATCAATGAAGAATTCTGGCGCCGGCGTCTGAGTGTTGCCTGGAATTACCGCCAGAGAATACTTCAAGGTCTGGATACTGATTCCTGCCGCGTCGTGTTCGGTGAGGCAGATTTTATCCCTGGTTTCATTGTCGACAAATTCGGTTCTTATCTGGTAGTCCAGAGTTTGGCCTTGGGAATCGATCGCTGGCAAGAAACCCTAGTAAAGATCTTGGATGAATTGATTAAACCGGCAGGCATTTATGAACGCAACGACGCAGCGGTGAGGGAACTCGAAGGTTTAGAGCTTCGCAAAGGATTCCTCAAAGGAGATTTCGACACTACGGTGGTCATCCGGGAAAACGGACTAAGATTTTATGTAGATCTAGCCCAAGGCCAAAAGACAGGGTATTTCCTTGACCAAAGAGAAAACAGAGCAGCCATCAAGCCCCTCGTCGAGGAAGGAAGAGTCCTCGACTGCTTCTGCCACACGGGGGGTTTTAGCATCCACGCAGCCCATTACGGGGCGCGAGAAGTTCTGGGGATAGATATCTCTGAAAAAGCAGTAGAATTAGCGAGAAACAATGCAGCACTGAATGGGTATCAGAATATCTGCTCATTCGTGGCTGCCAACGCTTTTGATGCACTGAGGGAATTAGAGCGGTCCGGGGAAAGATTTGATGTCGTCATTCTAGATCCCCCAGCCTTTGTCAAGAGCAAGAAGGCAATAGAAGGAGCTCTAAGAGGTTACAAGGAAATCAACCTGAGAGCGATGAAGATCCTTAATAAGGGAGGATTTCTTGTAACTTGCTCCTGTTCATATCATCTTTCGGAAGACCTTTTTGTTCAGACTATCGCCAGCGCCGCCAGGGACGCACGGCGCCGTCTGCGGTTGGTAGCCAGGCGAGGCCAAGCTGCTGACCATCCCATTCTCTTCGGCTACGACGAGTCCTTCTACCTGAAATGCCTCATCGTGCAGGTGATCTGAACTTTTTTACAGAACGAAAATAGCTTCCGGCTTTACAGCCGGAAGCTATTTATTTCCTCTAAAAATAAAATGGTGCGGAAGGCGGGACTTGAACCCGCACGGTTGCCCACACGCCCCTCAAACGTGCGCGTCTGCCAATTCCGCCACTTCCGCATCCTTCTTTAGCCAAACTTAAATCCTCGAGTCGAGGATAATTATATGAAAGTTTTGCTTATTTGTCAACGGATAGGACGAAACCTCACTCTAACACCCTGAACATCCGCTGCAGCTGCCCCGCGAACAACCTCCAGATGCGCCAGAGGAAGACACACCGCTTCCTGCACTACTCTTCACAAAAACAAGCGCATTGTAGACCTGTTGGAGGTCTTTGCTCTGGCAGGAAGGGCAGCTGACCTCACTCCGCTTCGCCACGGAGGTGAATACGGTGAAACGATTGCCGCAGCTTTTGCACGTAAACTCATATGTCGGCATCTTTTTGCCACTCCCTTCTGCCATCTATTTTAATACTTGCGAACAAAAACCACAATCCTTTTTGTCATTCATCCCCATTCATATTCA
>JBNATO010000284.1:0-2461 GCA_049701555.1 Thermacetogeniaceae bacterium
TTGCCAACCTTTCTGCTTCTGCCTTACTATTAGTAGCGATCAATCTATAGGCCAGCATCGGGTCATCCCACCGACCGGCAGCATTGATCCGGGGGCCTAATACCCAGCTCATCACCTCGCCCGTTATCCTGGAAACCCCTGCTACATTCAGCAAGGCTGCAATACCCAGCCGCGGGCTTTTTCTCATCCTCAACATTCCCTCTCTTGCAAGCACAAAGTTTTCCCCTGTTAAAGGGCAGACATCAACAACCGTTGCTAGGGAAACCAAATCCAGATACTCCTGTGGGTAATCAATTCCCAAGAGCTCACAAACCGCACAGCAGGTTTTATAAGCAACACCTGCTCCCGAGTATTCCCTGTAAGAGATCGAACTCGGCAGCTTCGGATCGGTGATCAGAGCTTGAGGCAAAGAAGTACCAGCCTCATGGTGGTCGGTGATAACTAGGTCAATCCCAAGAAACCTTGCCATCTCTGCAGCCTCAACAGCTGAAATACCGTTGTCCACGGTAACAACTAAATCGTATCCCTTTTCCCAGGCCTGATAAACATGGCTGCCCCTGATACCATACCCTTCCCGACGCAAAGGAAACTTAACAGCAGCCCGAGCCCCATATCTATTGAGAAAATCACACATTATATAGGCAGCACATATCCCGTCACAATCATAGTCGCCGAAGACAAGTACCTTTTCCTTCCTTAAAATAGAACGGACAAGTCGATGGGCAACCCCCTTCATTCCTGGAATACTAAAGGGAGAGCTATAAAACACCTCATATCTTGGCGAACTCAAACCTCTCGCTTTTAAGACACTTTCTAAAAGCCCAGAAGCAGGATAAGAAACACTTTTGTTGCGAAATTTCCACACTGGCATAACTGTTGCACGACTCCTTACAAGAAACATTTAATCCCTTCCTCAATTTACTGTTTAATTCTCTTATAATCCTTTTCTTCCTGCTCCTGGATGTTTTTTCAGAAAAAATTGGACTTAAAGCAAGAAGAAAATCCGCGTTTTTTGCAACGGAAAACGTAAGCCCCCCAAGGTTTACACCCCGGAGGGCTCGATTTTTCTGGTGGACGTGACGGGATTCGAACCCGTGACCTCTAGAGTGCGATTTTGCGGAAGGGGTTTTCGCTGGCTCTCACTAGATGCCAAATTGCCCAGAATTATCGCACTTTTGCGGGTTCGTCTTTTCACTCGATAACCTCATTTTTCGCTGAATTGCAGTCAGATTGCAGTCAAATTGCAGTCACCCCCGACCCCGCAACCTCAGCAGCCGTGCGGGTTTCGGGGATCGCGCTGCTGTGGTAGTGCCGCAGCCTCTTCTCGTTCGCCTGACATCGCGGGCTGCAGAAGCGGCGGTCTTGACGGGTGGCGTAGAACAGCCGCCCACAGTGACGGTACTCGCACCTTCGAAGCCGGCGCCCGTCCGTCATGTCTGTCCACAAGCCCAGGTAGCAAGCATGCAGGAGTGAGGGAGCGCTCCATGCGGGCTGCCACTCGCCGCCTGCGCGGACGGCCTCGGGATGGCACTCCTCTAGGAACTCGTGGAGCGGGCCTGCGTCGCTGCCGCCTCCCAGCGCCTCCTCAGCCGCCAGCTGGAACTCCAGAGCGGCCTGCATGAACAGGTCGAGCGGCTCCTGCCACTGCGAGTAGAAATCCGCGCCGCCGGGGGCGTATCCATCCTTCAAGAACCACTTCGAGCACCACTGCCCGTAAAGCAGCCGCGCCGTGCCCCTGTCCGGCCCCTCGGAGGGCTGCCACATGGCGTAGGTTTTGGTCGCCCACAAGCCGAGAAGACCGAACCTCTTGACAAAATCGAGGGCATCCTCCACTGTCTTGACTCGCAGCAGATGGGAGTGAGGCATTTGCTCCACGGGCGCATCCCACATCAGACGGTAGAAACTAACGCCACCACGAAGCCGGATAACCAAATGTCCTTCTACTTCGGCAAGCTCCGGCTTGCCGCGCCACCAAACAAAACCAGCGTACATCCCTGCGCCACCCCTTGTGTTACTGGAATTGTCACCTTTTCTGGTAACACTTCTCGTTTTTATAATAGCAATCGAAAAAGACACCACGCAAGCCCTCGACGGGAGGTGAGCCACGTGTTGGCGAGGGTCTCCTACTCCGTGAAGGAGCTGGCCGATGCAACCGGTCTGCCAAAATCAACCATTTACACGTGGATAAGGCAGGGGCACATCGTCGCCCAGCGCATCGGGCCAAGGAAGTTGATCATCCCGAGCGACGAGGCTAAAAAACTGGGCGTCGTCTCCTCTTCCGTCCGCTAACCGCTAAGAAAGCAAAAACGCCCGGACAACATCCGGGCCTTCAGGAGGTGCAATAGGCTTTTGTCTAACACTATTCTACCAAAAACGGCAATTTTCAGCGACAGGTGGTTCAAATTCGTCCGTGTCAAGACTTAGTAGGCAACTTTACACTTAAGAGACCTCGACACAATAA
>JBNATO010000285.1:0-2460 GCA_049701555.1 Thermacetogeniaceae bacterium
CCGTCTCTGATAGCCTCGGCATATGTCATCTGCGCCATTTTTCTCACCCTTCCCTTCCATTAGTCTGCATAGACATCCGTGTAGACGTCTTCAGGGCTCGGATCTGGGCTGCTTTCTGCAAACCTCACCGCTGCTTCGACCTCTGCCTGAATCTCTGATTTGAACGCTTCGAGATCGCCCTGGGTGGCGTAATTGAGCTCCAGCAGCTTAGCCTCAAACCTCGGAATGGGATCCTTCTTGAGCCATGCCTCTTGCTCGGCGGGATCCTTGTAAACCTGCGGGTCACCTTCGAAATGGCCGCGCTGCCTCCACGTCTTGCACTCGATGAGTGTGGGCCCATCCCCTTTCCGGGCGCGGGCAACAGCCTCGGATGCCGCCTCATAAACAGCGATGACGTCATTCCCATCTACTACCACACCGGGAATCCCGTAGGCGGCAGCCCTATCAGCGATATCGGCGATGTTCATATGGTTCTTCTGGTAATTGGAAATCCCATACATGTTGTTCTCCGCCACATAGATCACGGGGAGCTTCCAGATCGAAGCCATATTCAAAGCCTCGTGGAAGGTGCCTCTGTTGGATGCGCCGTCGCCAAAGAAGCAGACCGCCACCCTGTCCGTCTTCTTGTACTTGCAGGCGAAGGCTGCGCCCGTGGCGATGGGGAGACCGGCGCCGACTATGCCGTTGGCTCCCAGGATCCCCAGGTCTACATCAGCGATGTGCATGGAGCCGCCCTTCCCCTTGCAGTAGCCTGTGGCCTTGCCAAACAGCTCTGCCATCATCAGGTCGATCCTGCCACCCTTGGCGATCAGGTGGCCGTGGCCGCGGTGGGTGCTGGTGATGTAATCCTTATCTGTCAAGGTCGCACAGACGCCTGTGGCAACGGCCTCCTCGCCGACGTAGAGGTGAACAAAGCCGGGAAGCTTGCCAGCAGCGAACAGCTCAGCCGCCTTCAGCTCAAAAAACCTGATCTTCACCATCGTCCTATACATCTCAAGCAGTTTTTCCTTTGTGAGTTCCATCCGATGTTCCCTCCTCAAAGTTATTTAGGAGACACAAGACTTTACGCCCAAAAATTCCTTATCTCTTTAAAAAAGGCCCACTACTTCTGCCATCTCTTCCCCCCTCATCAGATATCAACTTACTTTTTCAAACCATCAGGCGAGGGGTGAATTCAGTCTCTGACGTCGACATAGACGGTGAGCGCTGCCACTGCCACGACGATGGTGTCACCCTCTCCCAGCTCGGGGAGCTCCAACCCCCGCACCGTCAGGCCGCCTGGCACCACTTCCAGCCGAGAAGACCCAAATGGCACCGCTTTCAGGACCTCATCGGCATCGATCCTTTCAGGATAAGGGCAGCCGATTTTGACCTCGATGTGCATCTGGTTAGGGTCTGTCATTCCGACGATGTCAAAAAGCCCACAGAGACAGCTGCGGGATACGGCATCCTTGATCGCCCTCTGAGCAGCCTTCGTCACATCTCCGCCATGGAGGTCAGCCCCCATACCGATCTCCACAATATAGCGCTTAAGTGCCATGAACTCTCACTTCCCCCAATAAAAGAGCCTCATAAAACCAACAGAAAACGAAACGTTTCGGGCGCCTTTATGAAAAGAGCAATTTTCATGCCACAAAACTTCAAAACCAAATAAAAAACCGCCAACTCAAGGCGGCAAGCGGCTTTTTTTAAAACTTTCCAACAAACACCCACTGACCTCTCTGTCACAAGAGTGTCACATTCCTTCCTAATTCTACGAGACAAAATGGTGACAGCTAAAAGGGTTGTGTCACACGACTGTCACTCTTGTAACATTTGTGACATTTAACATCTACTTCAATTCATGTCATGATCTTATATCTCTTCATCTTCCGATAGATGGTATTGCGCGACAGCCCTAACTCCCTGGCAACACGAGTGACATTTCCGCCGTGCTTCGAGAGCAGATCCATGAGGACTTTGCGTTCCCTCTCTGCCTGCATCCTCTTACTCTTCTCCCTCTCATCTTCTATCTTCAAGCTCAGTACAGATGAAGCACTTTCATCGCTTTCCACATCCAACGGCTTGTAAATCTCTTCTGGAAGGCAATCCGCCGTGATCCTCTCTCCGCGCGCTATGTTCACCATCCTCTCCACAACATTCTGCAGCTCTCTGACGTTACCCGGCCAATGATAGCGCTTCAGATGCTCCAGAACCTCGGGGTCTACCTGAGGCAACTCCATCCCCCATTCCTTGCAGATCCTCTCCAAAAAATACTTGAAGAGCAAGGGAATATCTTCCGGACGTTCCCTCAAAGGGGGGATGTTGATCGTGATCACGTTCACCCTGTAATAGAGATCCCTGCGAAAGTTTCCTTTTTCCACTTCACTCAAAAGATTTTTATTTGTGGCACAGATCACCCGCACATCCACAGGTATATACCTGTCACCGCCCAACCGGAGGATCTTCTTTTCCTGGAGC
>JBNATO010000286.1:0-2429 GCA_049701555.1 Thermacetogeniaceae bacterium
ATCCACCAGTGATCATTTAATGTGATCCACCCTGATCTTTTGGATGATCCAACCAGTTTAAGAGAGAACAATTCTTTGTTGGCAAGAAAAGCAAGTTATTTCATTGAAGGCTGGCGGTGTTTGAGCCGGTACGACTCCCCGTTCATGTTCAGGATGTGAGCCTTGAAAGTTAAGCGGTCGACCAGCGCCGCTGTCAGCATCGGGTCGTCGAACAATTCCGTCCAGCGGGAAAACTCAAGGTTCGTGCTGATAATGATGCTTGCTCTCTCCGTCCGCTCTGCTATGAGCTTGAACAGCAGCTCTGAGTGCCTGCGGCTGAAGGTAATGTACGACAGGTCATCGATTATCAAAAGGTCTGCTCTGTTGATCGCCTGCTCGAGGCGGCGCAGCTGGTATTTGTCCTGGGCTTCGGCCAGCTCTGTTGCCAGAGCCGGGGCGCTGTAGAAGCGCACCCGGTAGCCGCCCCTGCAGGCGGCAATCCCCAATCCGATGGAGAGATGGGTTTTGCCCGTGCCGGGGTTTCCGACCATGATGACGTTCTCGCGGCGCTTGATGTATTCGCATGTGGCCAGCTGCCAGATTGTCGCCGGCTCCACGTGCACGAGGTGTTCAGTCTCAAACGTGTCCAGAGTCTTTATCACAGGGAAACCGGCATTTTTGATCCTCCACTTGAGCTGATTCTGCTGCCTCTTTTCAACCTCAGCCTTCATCAGCTGATAGAGAAACTCTTCGTAGCACCAGCCGTCTCGTTGGGCTTCATCGACTAATTCCTTATACCGGCTGAAGGTTGAAACTTTGAGCTGCTTCGCGTAGAGCTTGATCATTTCTTCCCTGGAGGTCACTTTTCATCGCCTCCAGCGAGCAGGAGGTCGTACTGCTCGAGGTTTACCGGATCAACTGCAGGCCCGCCTAACGCCAGGTTCTCCTTGTCAGAGCTTCTGCCGGAAAACACGTAGTAGCGCACCATTTCATAGGTATGGCTCCCGACCTCTTCGGCTTTATCTATTGCCTCGAGCACAACATCCAAACCCTGCTCCGAGATCAGCTTCAGAACCTTGACAAACTCGAAGTCAGAGGGAAGCTTTTGGGCGAAGTCCAGCAGTTTCTGCGGCAGCCCGGCGTCCTTCAAAGGCCTGGCGTTCCAAACCGCCCTGGGACGCTGTTCCAGCAGGCTGAGGTAGTGGTCTAGGACGTATCGCGTCTCTCCGGTTTTGTAGAGCCGAGGATGGACGGCAAGCTCTACCCCTTTGTAGCTTATTCTCACCTCGAAGGGATAGCCCTTTACGGTCACTGTCTTCCCGGCGTATTCCACAGGGACTGAGTAGCGGTTCCGGTCGTAGCGGACGGTGGAAAAGCTGTCGACATCGGCGATCTCTACATCGGCATAGTCCATGCGGTACTTGGGGAGCATTGTAAGGGCCTGCTGCTCCACTGCAAAGGCCTCTCCTACGGTCTGGCTGCGGTCGCGGATCCGGTGCTCTTTGTAGCTCAGGCATGCTGCAAGGAGGATGTCGTTCAGCTCTTCCCAGCTTTCAACCCTGGGCACAGGGGTCAGAAAGTTGCGCCTCACCCAGCCCACAAGGTTCTCGACAAGCCCTTTCTCGTGGGCAGCCCCGGGATTGCAGAAGTCGGAGCTGAATGCGTAGTGGGCTTTCAAAGCCAGAAAGTCTTTTTGCTCTTCCCTTACGTCTTTGCCCCATCCCTCCTTCACTGCTGTGCGCAGGTTGTCGTAAATCAGCCGTTTGGGCACGCCACCGTAAAATTCAAACGCCCTGATGTGCCCTTCGATGAATGCCTCCCGGCGCTGGCTCGGAAAGGCCATCACAAACGGCATGGCGCTGTAACAGAGCCGCATGCAGAAGAGATTCGCCTTGACTTTCTCCCCGTTCAGGTAGATGACCGCTTCTCCCCAGTCTACCTGCCCCGCCTCTCCCGGCTCGAAGCACAACGGTATGTAGACGTCACGGATTGATGGGCGCAGCTGCCCAACCAGACGCCGAATTGTGGATTCCGCTCCTCTATACCCCAGCTCTTCCTGGAGCCTCTTGAAGATCCTGTGGCTCGTGTGCCGCTGCTTTCTCGGAGCCCCTTTGTCTTCCTCCAAACAGCTGCGGACAAATTCGATGACTTCTTCCGTTATTACCCTCGGCTTGCGCTGCAATTCGCTCCTTTCCCAGGGCACCCGCTCTCCTTCGCAGTACTTCTTGACTGTGTTCCTGGAGATCCCTAAACGCCGCGCTATCTCGCGCTTCGAAAGCTTCTCTACCGCCCACATTCTTCTGATGTCCTGATAGAGATCCACTCGAATCACTTCTCCTTTCTCCTCCTGTACCCCTGAGTTCTCTGCCCCTCAAGGATACAGGATTTTTGATTCGGGTGGATCACTTCGTCGTGATCATTTCTTCGTTTTCGGATCAGTTTTAAATTAT
>JBNATO010000287.1:0-2425 GCA_049701555.1 Thermacetogeniaceae bacterium
GCAGAACGCTCCACCAGGGGAGCATTTTGCCGAGTTCGTTCCCGGTCGCCGCCCATGCTGCCTCGCAACCGGATGTGAAGGAGACGGCTAAAATAACCGCAAAAATCGTTCCAGCTAAGGCTCTTTTGGGTGTCATTTTTTACCCTTCCTTTTCTTTAGTATTGCAACATCAAAGACATAAACATAATAAAAGACATTGCCTGTTTTTTTCAAATATTTTTTGCAGCGTGCCCAGCTACATCGAAAAGGTTACAGCCCGGGATGTTTTTGGAAAGGAAACCCGGCATCTTCGCCGGCTATGCAGGAGTCAGCGGTGAAGCGCCAAAATTCGATATGGTGCGGCAAACAGATGTTACATAGAGGTAAATATGTAAAAATTATGTTGTAAAGAAGGAAAATACCAATAAATTGAGAATAAATTATGGGGTGTGGAGAAGTGTCTGCCTGCTCATGGGGGTGATGGTCACATTATGGAAATTTATGGAGAAGATTGCGGCAGTGGTCTTAGCGCTTTCTTTTTTGCCAAGAGGCAGGCTGCGGGAGGGCATACCCCGTGGCTCCTGAGGGAGAGCAAAGGAGATCTTTTCGGCGCTGTTTTTTTCGGCAATTCCCTGATGGGAATCGCTCTCTTGACCAGAGATGATGTGATCCTCGAAGCAAACCAGGTCTGGTGCGACTTTCTCGGTTACCCGAGGGATGAACTGATAGGGAAACACCTTTCAGTTTTCATTCATCCTGAGGACACGGATATCGATGCTGAGCAATGCGAGGCGCTCCTGCAAGGAGTTATAAAGAGCTATGTTGTCGAGAGAAGGTATCTCCGGAAGGATGGCACCGCCTTGTGGGGGCGCCTGAACATCTGCGGTGTCAGAGATCGACAGGGCGTGCTCCTCTGTAAGCTGGCAATTTTAGAGGATATCACCCCTCTCAAGGACCGCGAAATGGAAGCGGCGGTTTTGTGGCAGATTTACAGTTCCTTGCTTCACGTCTTGGAGGGAGCGTTTCTCTCATCTCCCGCAGCAGCCGTCGCTGGTTCATTTCATCCCCTCCCCCTTCGCCAAAAGAGGGGAGAATGGCTGGAGATGTTGGCTGAACAGGTCATCAAGGCTGTCTGCCGCTTTGTTCCAGCAAAGGGAGGGGCATACTTCGGCTACGACGAGCCCAATGAGTCCTTGTGTTTTGTCGGCGCTGCCGGGATCGCTGAAGCCAGCAGGTCCGCCTTTGCCGGGCGCAGATTCCGGCTGGGAGAGGAACAAGGGATTGTCGGCCTCGTGGCTGGGGCGAAGAAGCCGCTTTATGTTCCTGATTTTGCCGCTGATCCCAGGTGGCTCGCGGTTGGAGAAGAGTTCCGGTCGGGTTATTTTGCGCCGCTTGTTTATAAGGAGAGGCTCTTTGGGGTTATTGCCTTCTTTTCAGACCGCATCGATGGTTTTACCCCTGGTGAGCGCGCTTTTATCGATTCCTTGTCCCCTCACATCTCTGCTGTTTGGGAAAATGTTCGCCTCTTCGAGAGTGTTTATGAGGTCTGCGGCATGGACAGATCTGGCCAAGAGCAGCTTTTGCATGTCAAAAAAATGGAAGCTATCGGGAGACTTGCTGGCGGCATCGCCCATGCTCTGAACAATCAGCTCACCGTCATCCAGGCCAGTGTGGATCTTCAGCTTCCTCATATATCCAGGTGCAGCCCTTTGTACAATTCCCTTTTGAGGATCCGCAAGGCGGCTTGGAACGCTGCAAATCTTGCTCGACAGCTGATGCTCTTCGGCCAGAGCCAGCCGCAGTTTAAGGTGGTTCTCGATCTCAACCAATGTCTCTTGGAGCTGCGGGAGATGCTGCAGAGGATATGCGGCGAGGATGTGGCGGTCCGCTTTGATCTGGCTGGCGACCTGCTGCCTGTCATGGGGGATGCCGCCAATATCGATCAGGTGATCATCAACCTTGTCCTCAACGCCAGGGATGCCATGCCGGAAGGGGGAACGATCACCATCAAAACGGAGAACGTCAAAATTACCGTGCCATCATCCTCTGGGGAGAGCGCCTTCAGGGATTTCGTCTGCCTTGCTGTGAGCGATACGGGAACAGGCATTGATGAGGAGTTGATCTCGTTTATCTTCGAGCCTTTTTTCACTACAAAGCGGCCTGGTGAGGGGGCGGGGTTGGGGCTTTCTGTCGCTTACGGCATCGTGAAGGCGCATGGCGGTTGGATCAATGTCAAAACAAAAGTAGGCAGCGGCACGACCTTCGAGGTGTTGCTGCCTGCAGTGGGGCAAGAAAGGCGCTAACGATTTATGCTCTCCAGGACTCGTTCTGTGCCCAACCTCTCCATCATGTGGCCGAAGCGTTCTCCTCTCTTGCCATGTTCCTTGAAGAACTCTAAAGCCCTGTCGAGGCGGCGGATGAGTTCTTCTTTGCTCCGAATCAATTC
>JBNATO010000288.1:0-2405 GCA_049701555.1 Thermacetogeniaceae bacterium
GCAGGAGAATAAAGGGGCAGTGGAGGAGGAGCTCTTATGAACTATGTTCCCAATCCCCCATGGGTAGTCCAGCAGATGCTGGACGAAATAGGAGCAAAGAGCATCGATGAGCTTTTTGCTGACATACCCGATGTGCTGAAGCTCAAACGCGACCTCAACCTGCCAGGCCCAAAATCGGAAGTGGAGCTGCGCCGTGAGCTGGCGGCTCTGGCAGCCAAGAACATCACCGCTGATGACAGACCGTGCTTCCTCGGCGCAGGGGCCTATGACCACTATATCCCCGCTGTTGTGGAGCAGATGCTCCTGCGCTCGGAGTTCTACACAGCCTATACCCCTTACCAGCCGGAGCTGAGCCAGGGTGTTCTGCAGTCGATCTTCGAATACCAGACGATGATCTGCAACCTCACTGAGATGGATCTCGCCAACGCCTCCATGTACGACGGAGGAAGCGCCCTGGCGGAGGCCTGCGCTATGGCGTGCGACGTCACGCGCCGCCGCAAGGTCCTGATACCGGACACTATACATCCGCACTACCTGAGAGTTGTACAGACCTACGCCATGGGAGGCAAGATGGAGATCATCACCGTCCCCGGCAAGGACGGCGTGGCCGATCCAGAAGCAATCGCCGCTCTCATCGATAGCCAGACAGCTGCAGTCGTCGTCCAGCACCCCAACTTCTACGGCAACCTCGAGACAGGTATTGCAGAGATCGAAAAGGCGATCCACGGTGCCAAAGGCCTGCTGATCATGGCGGTCGACCCCATATCTTTGGGGATCTTGAAACCGCCCGGAGCCTGGGGCGCTGACATCGCCGTGGGAGAAGGACAGGCTCTGGGGAACCCCCTCAGCTTCGGCGGCCCATACCTCGGCTTCTTCGCTGCAAGCGAGAAACTGTTGCGGCGGGTACCCGGCAGGCTTGTCGGGGAGACAGTCGACAAGGATGGAAACCGCGCCTTTGTTCTCACACTCCAGGCTCGGGAGCAGCACATCCGCAGGGAAAAGGCTGGCTCTAACATCTGCTCCAACGAAGCCCTCTGTGCACTGGCTGCTACTATCTACCTTACCCTTGTGGGCAAAGAGGGGATCAAAGAGATCGCCAGGCGCTGCCACCAGCTCGCCTGCTATGCCAAGCAGAAGCTGGAAGAGGCAGGGCTCAGGCTGAAATACCAGAAACCATTCTTCAAAGAATTTGCAGTTTCCGTACCGGATCCCAGAGCGGCCAACGCTGCCCTCTTAGAAGAGGGGATCATCGGCGGCTATGAACTGGAGGGGGCGCTTTTGCTGGCTTTCACCGAAAAGCGTACCTGTGCCGAGATCGACCGGCTTGTATCAGTCTTGGGAGGGATCGCCCGTGAGTAAGCTCATCTTCGAGAAGAGCGTCAAGGGAGCGCGCGGCTTCACGCTGCCGGAGCTCGACATACCGCTGGAAAAGGTATCTGAAGAGATCCCGGCAGAATTCCTGAGGGAGGAGGACGCTCTTCTTCCGGAAGTCAGCGAAGTGGAAGCTGTGCGCCATTTCACCGAGCTTTCGAGGAGGAACTACGGCGTCGACACCGGCTTCTACCCCCTCGGCTCCTGCACCATGAAATACAACCCCAAGATCAACGAATGGGCTGCGCGTCTCCCCGGCTTTGCCGGCATCCATCCCTACCAGCCGGAAGAGACCGTGCAGGGGGCGCTCCAGCTGATGTACGAACTCCAGGAGATGCTCTGCGAGATCACCGGCATGGATGCCTTCACACTCCAGCCGGCTGCTGGGGCGCATGGGGAAATGACCGGAGCGATGATCATCAAAGCCTATCACAACAGCCGCGGGGACACCAAACGCACAAAAATGATCGTGCCTGACTCGGCGCATGGAACCAATCCTGCGACAGCCAACATGCTCGGGTACAAGGTGATCGAAGTCAAGTCCAACGAGCGCGGCCTGGTCGACGTGGATGACCTGCGCGCCCTGATGAGCGACGAGATCGCCGGGCTGATGTTGACAAACCCCAATACGCTCGGACTTTTTGAAGAGGACATCCTTGAGATCGCTCAGATCGTCCATGAAGCCGGCGGGCTTCTCTATTACGATGGGGCCAATCTCAACGCCATCGTCGGCATCGCGCGGCCAGGAGACATGGGATTTGACATCTGCCACCTCAACCTGCACAAGACCTTCAGCACACCCCACGGCGGCGGCGGCCCCGGTTCCGGTCCGATAGGCGTAAAAAGTTTTCTAGCAGAGTTTTTGCCGGTACCGGTGATCGAGAAGCGCGGCGAAAGATACTGCCTCAACTACGACCGGCCGAAGTCGATCGGCAAGATCCACACATTCTACGGAAACTTCGGTGTAATGGTCAAGGCTTACGCCTATATCAAGGCGCTGGGGAGCAGCGGTCTCAGAGAAGTCAGCAAGAATG
>JBNATO010000289.1:0-2387 GCA_049701555.1 Thermacetogeniaceae bacterium
AACAATTCCAATCGCCTTACTATAATCATAAAATCTTCTCGCAAAATCTGCCTACCCTCTTGTCAAAAGGCGAAGGAATAATATACTCTTCATTCAATTCAGATGGATTCACAAGGTCAGCAATTGTCCGCGCAGCAACCAATTTCATCTCTTCAGTTACGCTTTTTGCCTGGGAATCAAGCAGGCCACGGAAAAATCCAGGAAAACACAAAACATTGTTAATTTGGTTTGGATAATCCGATCTCCCAGTTGCTATAATTCTGGCGTACGGCAAAGCTTCTTCTGGCATGATCTCTGGAACAGGATTTGCCAAAGCAAACACAATGGGATCTTTTGCCATATTTATAATGTCCTTCTTTGTCAATACATTGGGGCCTGAGACCCCGATAAAAACATCCGCTCTGATAACTGCATCATGGACTGAGCCCTTGATCGCTTCGTAATTTGTCTTCTCCGCAAGCTCTGCTTGGTATTTATTCATCCCTTCCCTTCCTTTGTAGAGTGTCCCATACTTATCGCACATGACTATTCGACCCGGATCAGCACCCGCAGCGATCAGCAGCTTTGCACACGCGATTCCAGCTGCACCTGCACCACAGATCACAATCTTAACACGGTGAAGTTCTTTTTTAACAAGACGCAATGCGTTATAAAGAGCAGCCAAAACCACTATCGCTGTACCATGCTGATCGTCATGGAAAACAGGTATATCCAGTTCTTCACACAGCCTCTCCTCAATCTCAAAACAGCGAGGTGCCGCAATATCCTCTAAGTTGATACCCCCAAATGTAGGCGAGATCTCTTTAACAATCTTCACGATCTCATCAGGCTCTTTCGTACCCAAACATATAGGAAAAGCGTTTACTCCTGCAAACTGTTTAAAGAGCATTGCTTTTCCTTCCATAATAGGAAGAGCAGCTAAAGGCCCGACATCACCTAGACCTAGGACTGCTGTGCCATCTGTGACAATAGCTACAGAATTACCTTTCATAGTATAGTTTAGAGCGTGTCGCGGATGCTCATAGATGTCCATTGCCACTCGCGCTACCCCCGGGGTATAAACCAATGCTAAATCATCGCTGTTTTCTGCAGGATAGCGCAAGCTAATCTCAATCTTTCCACCCGAATGAACAGCAAATGTTCTATCTGTGATCTGCTTGATAGTTATTTCAGGTATTTTCTTCAATTTTTTGATGATTTGGTGAAGGTGTTCGATATCATAAACTGAGAGATTAATGTCTCTTGTGATCATATTGTTGTTTACGCTGACGATATAAACAGATCCAATATCTCCGCCTGCCTCTCCAACCGCTGAAGTTATCTTTCCGAGCATACCCACTACGTTAGGATACTCAATACGAATCGTTGCACCGAAAGCAGGTATCTGTTTCCCTTTCATTTCCTCTTCTCCTTCTTTAATTTAACTTTCTCTTATTAATTTCTCTTACGCGCATGTTTAGCTTACAACAACTTCGGAAATCCCATTCCTCGATCTCAACATTTGATCGCGCCATACTTCAAGAAGGTAGGACTCTTAAAAAGACTTGTCTTTTCGTTGGTTCCGGTGCGTACTAAACCTAGCTCATTAAAGATCACCTCAGCCCATTTAGGAACATCCTTACCCTTTCTCCAAGCGATATATCGCTCTAAGAGATCCTCACGATCAAAGATCAAAGGCCTAACATCTAAAGCACGGCCGATCACACCCAGAGTACCTCCATACTCATCAACAGCCAAGGAGAGAGCCGCATGAACAACACTCCCCTCCTTAGCAGGGGCAGCAGAAGTAAAGAATTTAAATCCCGCTGCTGTCCTGACAAGCGACCAGCCATCCCCTGTTTTTACATCAACAACATAGTCTTTCACATAAAAAGTAGGAACTGGATTCTGATTGCCATGAGGTTCTAGGAGATCGAGTTCCAAGACTTCCTCAGGTGTTGGCACGGCCTGCAACATCGCATCAATTTCGATCCACTCCACAGTATCTTCAGGCCTCAACATCTCCAGAGCAATCTCATTTAAAGCTTCCTTAACCTCCGGAAAATCTTTAACAAGCACCGAAAAACCGGCTGCTGATTTGTGACCACCGTACGCCAAAAAAGGCTTCAGCCGGCGCTGGCATTCTTCCAATGCTTCAATCAAGTTAAATTCCCCCGGCGAACGGGCTGAAAATAGGATTCTATCTCCAGTGATCGCACCCACCGCCACAGGGCGCATGAGGTTTTCCATCATCCGCCCAGCGACAATGCCAATAACCCCCTCATCCCATTCTGACGAAGCAAATAATGCAAAAGCACGATCTTCATACTGATCGAGACAAGTCTTAATTATCTTTCTAACTTCTTCCTGCCGCCTACGCCTGATCTGTTCCAATTCCCTTGCCAACC
>JBNATO010000290.1:0-2386 GCA_049701555.1 Thermacetogeniaceae bacterium
GCTCACCGAAGGGAGAAGCCAAAAACTTCAACCGGGCCAGCTCTCCGTCAACACCATCTATGATCGAAGCCAGCTGCGCTGTCAGGCCGCCCCAGAGGGGATAACCCAAAGCAAACAAGATAGCAGCAGCCACACACAGAAGGCTGCTCACCAAAGAGATATGGTTGGGCTGAATATTGGTGCTCGCAAGAAGAGCAGTCAATGGAACAGAAAACTTCCTGTTGATATAGCGGGCGACCAACCCATCCCTCGGCGAAGGCAAATTCGAGAGCAACAGCTTTCTTGCAACTTTGGCATCTGTCGGGTTATCGACATCGATCCACCAGGCATCCCCAATATCACAGGCAAGGGCGTTCCCCTCATCAGCCAAAACAGCGATCCCTTCGCTCAAAGAGTGCCTCCCTTGGGCCTGAGCCTCAGCAAGGGCATCGAAGAGGGCAGGCGTGGCATGAAAGGCACCGCAGTCGACGGCCTGGAATTCTTGAAGCCCTTTGCCAATAGCCCTGATCCGCCCATCAGCAACCGCTATCTTGGTAGCTTCTCTGAGATCGTAGACCTGGCCGAGCTTGAAATCGGCCCCAACATATACCTCCCTGCCACGAGGCTGTACCGAGAGGAGCCTCTTGAACACATCCGGGGAAAAGACGTGATCAGCCATCGTCAGCAAAAAAGAGGATTCGCCTTCCAAGGCCTTCCGCGCTGCCAGAACCGAAGAGCCGTTTCCCAGCTCCCAGGATTCGTTGACAACGTACTCGATTCTGACACCCAGCTTTTCCCCTGATCCCAAGCAGGACCTGATCTCTTGCCCCCTGCAGCCGATCACCAGAACAACTTCCCGAATCCCTGCAGAGCGCAGAGTCAGCAAGGTCCGCTCGATCAAAGAAAGCCCTAAAAGAGGATAAAGGGGCTTAGGCCCCTTATATCCCCTTCCTCGAAACCTCCTGCCCTCGCCGGCGGCTATGACCAGCGCCTTCATCAGACTTTCCCTCCGACAGGCTCGGCAACACGAGGAGCAACAAACACTTCACCTGCTTCCTCGCCGGCGATGAAGGCCTCCACCATCTTCCGGGCTTCGGAATCCGTATACTGGATCGGCGGCGACTTCATGGTATAAGCGGAGATCGCATAGAGCGGCCCGCCTATCCCGCGATCGAGGGCGAGCTTCATGCAGCGAATGGCATCGATGATGACCCCGCCGCTGTTGGGAGAATCCTCAACGGAGAGCTTGACCTCCAGTTCAATCGGCACCTTCCCAAAGCCCAGGCCTTCCATCCGGATGTGGCAGATCTTGTTGTCGTTCAGCCACGGCACATAGTCGCTAGGCCCGATATGGATGTTCTGCTCACTCAAGGGTTCCTTCATCTCCGCCTGAACAGCCTGGGTCTTCGACTTCTTCTTAGACTTGAGGCGGCTCCTGTTGAGCATGTTCAAGAAGTCGGTATTGCCGCCAAAATTCAGCTGATATGTCCTGACGATTTTAACCCCGCGGTCCTCAAAGAGCTTCGTCAGAACACGGTGGGTGATCGTTGCGCCGACCTGCGATTTCACGTCATCACCGATTATCGGGATTCCCCTTTCCCGGAATCTCTCAGCCCACTCAGGGTCAGAAGCTATGAACACAGGCATGGCGTTGATAAACCCGACGCCAGCCTCCAAACACGCCTGGGCGTAAAATCTTGCAGCCTGTTCAGAGCCAACAGGCAAGTAGTTGATCAGGATCTCGGCGCCTGACTCCTTAAGCACCTTCACGACATCGACAGGCTCCGCATCTGCGAGCACAAAGGTCTGGTCTTCAGGATAGTCCTTCATATGCTCAGAGAAGCCGTCGAGAACAGGGCCCATCTGGACAATCACAGGATAGTCAGGGACATCTGGATAGAAGACCTTGGTGCAATTAGGCTTGGCGAAAATCGCTTCCCGAAGCGGCTTGCCAACTTTGCGAGCGTCGATATCGAACGCTGCCACGACCTTGATGTCGCCCGGCTTGTAGCCGCCAAGATCGTAGTGCATCAACCCGATCGGCTCTTCCATCAACTCTTTGTCATTGGCATAGAGGGCGATCCCCTGGAGCAAAGCACAAGCACAGTTCCCTACACCGGCAATCGCAATTCTGATCTCACGATCAGCCATGTCTTTCATCAACCTCCTTTTGAAGTTCTTTATGATTGATGAAAAACTGAATGACTGATTGCCTTCTCAGGAGCTTCTCTCTTGTGCCTCAGGGGTGATACAACTTCTAGACCAAGGCGTTGTGCCAGGGCTATCCCTTCCTCGAAGCTGTGGGTCAGCTCAAAAGCGCTATGAGCATCAGAGCCCAGCACGCAACGGCGCCCGCCAAGCTCTCGGTAACGGGAAAGGAGCGCCTCTCCTGGGAAGGTTTCTCCCA
>JBNATO010000291.1:0-2379 GCA_049701555.1 Thermacetogeniaceae bacterium
TCGTCACCCTATACTTCAAAAGACGACTGCACCCGTCCTTAGCGAGATCCCTCGACAGCATCTTCATCGTCGAAAACATCGTCGGCATCCTCTGCGCTGGAGCTCTCGCCTACATATCGCACATCTTAAAGTGACGCTTAAAAATCACAAAAATGGGGGATGTCGCCGGCGACACCCCCCATTTTTTTCAGCGGATCGCACTACTCCCTCAAAGCCGCGAAGAACTCCTCGTTGTCGTCAACAGGCTGATCCGCAACAGATGCCAACTGCTCCTGAGTCGGAGGCGCACCAAGGTATGTGCCCACTAGCAGGCCGACGAGACCGCAGAACAACCCGACGACGCAGTACCCGAGATATGTGCTCGCCATCGAGCCCTTCCCGAAGATCCAGTCCCAGATAGGCATTGTGTACTGGAACTTCCACACCTTGTACTCCAGTATAAAGAAGATGATGGTCCCGACGGTCCCGCTCAAGCCGCCGAGCATCACGCCCAGCAGGTTGGCCCGCTTCCACCAGAGCACATAGAGCATCACCGCGACGCCTGCGGTGAGCAAGCCGGACGACAGGAAATAGGCGTCGTTTAGTGTTGCGCCGAGGACAGGGCTGTTGTAGAACTCCGCCAGGAGGATGTTGATGGCGACCATAACAACAGTGATCATCCGTGCCCAGAAGACGATCTTCTCCTCGGGCCAGTTTCTCTTGCGGTAGACGAGAGGCTGCAGGATGTCATAAGAGAGGTTCATGGCGCAGACATTGGAGTAATTGGCCACAGTCGCCATCGTGTGAGCGGACAGCAGGAAGATCAACAAGGCCTTCAGCCAAGGGGTCAGGTAGTTGTTTATATACGCCGAGATGACGTTGTAACCCCCCTTATCACCGAGAGCAGCAGCAGCCACAAGGGTGTTGTTTTTCACCTCGGGAGGAAACACGACCAAACCCATCAGGCCGATGAGCGAAGCGGGGCCAACGATGAGGAACGTGTTGTAGAGGATGTTGTAGAGAGCGCCCTTGCGCGCCTCCTTCGTGCTGATAGCCGCCTGTGCCTTCAGCCAGAAGTCCTCAGCGGCAGCCCATCCTGGCAACAAGGCGATCATGACGATAAGCGGGAACGAGATAGAGACATAGGCGAACATGCTGGTCGGAGCTTTAGAAGGGTTCACTGGGTAGCCAACGCTGTTGAGGATCTTCTGTTGCTTCAGCATCTCCCAGATCGTTGTGCCGTGGGAAGCAGCGATGTTGTGAGCAGTGATGGTGATCCCAACAGCGGTGACGACGAGGAGAATCGCTCCCATGAAGAACTGCACGACATTAGCGTTGATGACCGAACGAAAACCGCCCATCCACATGTAGATGGCGATCGGTATCGCATAGAGGACGATCATCAACGGGATCGAAATATGGAGCGCAGGCGCCATGATCAGCGATGCGGCGTAGAGCTCGGCTGCCGACCAGACGGTATAGGAGAAGATATTGATGGCAGCTGACAAAACCCGTGCCGGCAATCCGAAGCGGTTCTCCAGCATCTGGCACTGCGAAATTGCCTTAATCCTTCGCAGCGGTCGCACCATGCAGAACTGCCAGATGTTCGAGACAAACCACGGTATCGCCACAACCCAGAGACCAGAAAGTCCCTGGTCGTATGTAGCCCAAGTCATCCAGGTGATCATGCCGATCAGCATCCATCCGGATGCTATCGACATAGCCACCATATAGGCAGGCTGCGAACGCCCCGTGATCCAGAAGTCGTGATGTTCATCCTCGGCGTCCTTAGCTGACTTCTGTCTCCTGTAAGAATCAAGCCCGACATAGAGCAAGAAGACGATATAGGCAATGAATGCCAACCAGTACCATATAGGGCTCACATCTGGTCTTACCATTAAAGTCCCCCTCCATTAAAGTTGTAGAAATCCTACCCATCTTATACCCTTATACCGGCTCTGTCCGAATTTTTTCCTGTCACCCGGGGAGATCCCCGCCGCTTCTCTGCTCCTCGCGCCAGCACAACAATTGTAAGCCGACTTTTTTTCCTCTTCCAGAGGGGGAATCCTTGCGCTTTGCGGCTGCAGGCAACATGGCGAGAAAATTCCCATGTCTTCTGCCGTTCCCGGATGACAGCTCCGCTAAGCCCGTTCCGCTTCCGCTCTCCTCTCCTCCTACCATCTCCCTTCTCTAAGAATTTTTTGCTACTGTCTGAAACAATCTTGGGCAGCTTTTTTAACCGCGTCACTTATAGTTACTTTATTTGACAAAAAAATTTATTTAATGCGTTTTTTCATAACTATTATAATGTTACTGACCGTAATCTTGCAACACAAAAAATTGATATGTCCGTGTCAAGACTTAGTAGGCAACTTTACACTTAAGAGACCTCGACACAAT
>JBNATO010000292.1:0-2378 GCA_049701555.1 Thermacetogeniaceae bacterium
GCCCTTCCCTCCTCGCCTTCACAAGCGGGATTCTCGGGAGGACGTCGTCAAGAGGTTCCCAGCCTACCTATGAGGAATTGAAACTCCTCATAGGCTTTCTTCAGGGCAATTACCCGGCCATGTTCCCAGCCTACCTATGTGGAATTGAAACCCTCCAGCCCCTTTCTCATATCCGTGCCGCCTCCGCGTTCCCAGCCTACCTATGAGGAATTGAAACTCCGGCTGGCCGATGCTAGTTGGCGTTATCGGCGCGGTTCCCAGCCTACCTATGAGGAAATGAAACTGAGGTTTCCCACGGCGGCGGAGACTACGGCCGTAAGTTCCCAGCCTACCTATGAGGAATTGAAACCCTACTTTCTTTTTTCTTTAATTTTGTTGTAAACTAGTTCCCAGCCTACCTATGAGGAATTGAAACTTATCAGGATACTAGTGACGGCTAGAGACCATCTGGGTTCCCAGCCTACTATGAGGAATTGAAACATGTCCACCGCGACCACTTCAATCGCCTCCCTTCGCGTTCCCAGCCTACCTATGAGGAATTGAAACGACAGCCGGGGCGATAATCAGCGCTTTCTTGAGCAGGTTCCCAGCCTACCTATGAGGAATTGAAACTAAGTTGTCTCTTTGACGTCGCCGATGATTGTTACGGGGTTCCCAGCCTACCTGCCCTGAAAATTAGATGTGTAAAAAAGACAAAAATTAAGCAAGCCCCTCTTTGCCAAGGAAATAAAGGGGGATGAAAAAAGGGGTAAGGCGATATAAAAAAGAAAAACGAGGTTAAAACTGAATAAAACTCAAAAAGAGCCCTAAGAAGCGGGCTCAATACTCACACGATAGCCCAATTGTTCCAGTTGCTTGTTGGCACGATTGGCGACCGCTGCAGAATTTCTTTTCTCGAAATAATCCCCGCCGAGGTCATGGTAAGGAACTTTTCTGGTCAACATATGGTAGGCGCTGACCAAAATAGAATGAGCGACAGCGACAGCAGCCCTGTTGGCTCCTCTCCTGGCAGCGATACGGTGGTAGAGAGCGGAGAGGTAGGTGTTTTTGGTGCGGGCGGCAGCTCTGGCAGCCTGGATCAATGCAGAGCGCAAGAGGGGATTGCCCTTAATAGTTTTTCCGCTCTTGCGTTTTCCGGCGCTTTCATTATTGCCGGGTGCAACCCCTGCCCAGGAACACAGGTGAGGAGCGGATGGGATGGGAAGTTCTTCTTCCGACACCCGTGATAGTATCCAGGAGGGCCAGTTCAGCCTCAAAAGGGCGCATCCGCTTCTCCACCTCGAGGTCAAGGCGTGCGATTTCCTGGTCGAGATAATCGATGTGGCGTAGTTGGGCTGCCAGAAGCAAGCGCTGATGATGGCCTACCAATCCGAAGAGGGCTTCTTCCAGCTGTTTCTTCTTTTTCCTTAGTTTCTTTTGGGCGAGGTCAGCGAGTGCAGCGGGGTCATCGATACCATCGATGAGCGCCTCGATCATTGCCCTGCCGGAGACACCGAGGACATCTGTTGCCACAGAGCCGAGCTTGATCCCGGCGCCTTCGAGAGTCTTTTGAACACGGTTAACCTCTCTGGCGCGTTCTTCGACCAGGCTCTTGCGGTAGCTGAGGAGTTCTCTTAATTCCCGCTGGTCTCTGTTGGGGATGTAGCTTCCTTTCAGGAGGCCGTGGCGCAGCAGGTCGGCGATCCATTCAGCATCTTTGACATCGGTTTTGCGGCCTGGGACAGCCTTGATGTGTTTGGCGTTGACGACCAGGAGTTCCAGCTGATACTGTTCGAGGATATTGTAGATTGGCTTCCAGTAAACACCTGTGCTTTCCATGGCCACATAGGTGCAGCCTTTGCTGATGATCCAGTCAGCCAGGTTTAAGAGGTCTCTGGTCATGGTGCCAAATGTTCTGATTTCCTTCTCTTTTGGGGTAATGACGCAGGCGACGACAGAGTTTTTGTGGACATCTAGGCCACAGCAGTACGGGAAGACGACATCCATAGGGAATCCTCCTTTAGCGGCTTGAGATAGCCAGGGCTGGTGCAGTGGCCTTTTTTTGAGCAATCTGCCCTGCGTGCTTCCCCAAGGGAGCAACAATCAGTGGTGCACCAGGCCGCTGGAGTCCGTCTACTGAGTCGGGCTCGAAGCACCAAGGTAAATCGACTTCGTTACCAGCCGCTGAAGGTATTATTCGACTAGACCCCATTTTCATCCTCTGTTGGTGTCACCGAAGGTGACATGATTGTCTAGGTAGGAAATTTCCCAGTTGCTGGCGAATTACAATTTTTTGGGGAATTCGACATACCGGCGGGGTGCTTCGAGGTGTCGGACGATAACACCAAAAACGAAGGCCAGAAGCAGGAGAGAATAGCTGATGCCTTTGTGGTGTTTAT
>JBNATO010000293.1:0-2349 GCA_049701555.1 Thermacetogeniaceae bacterium
CGGGGGGGATCGTTTTTGCCAGGCCGTTCTTGGTCGCCCTGATCGCGCCTCTCTCGATCGCAAAAGTGAACCCGTCTTCTCCCACGAGGCTGTTTAGCGAAAGAGAGATCACCCTGCTCTCGTCCGCAGCCAGCTGGGTCAGGAACCGGCTTGCCCAGCTGACCGTTTGGATCGCCAGGTACTTAGCTGTGGCGTAGATCGCCAGCACAGTCGGGAGCAACGCCAGGGCAAAAAACCACACCGCGAAGATCTGGATTATACTGCGCTTCTTTCTTCCCCCTGGCATGGAAAGCTCTCCTCTTTGGCTCCTTGGAATGTGGGGAGAGATGAGCGAACCTTCTCAAACAGCAAGGGATCCAGCTTTTTCCCAGCCATCTCCTCCATGGTTTTGAGAGCCTCTTCCAGTTTCAGAGGTGAGCGGTAAGGCCTTGGGGAGGTCAGGGCATCCAGCACATCTGCGATGGCCAGGATCCTCGCCTCGACGGGGATGCAATAGCCTTTCGCTCCCTCCGGGTAGCCTGTGCCGTCCCAGGCTTCGTGATGCGCCTTGATCACAGCCAGGATGCTGTCCAGGCTGACCACCCTGTGGCATCTGCTCTTGAGGGCTTCGCAGCTCCAGATCGGATGCAGCGCCATGATCTCCCATTCCCCCTTTGTCAGCGGCCCGGGCTTTTCCAGGATGGAGCGGGGGATCATGAGCTTGCCCACGTCGTGGAAGGCTCCTGCCATGAAGAGTACATAGGGCCTCCCGCTTCGCAGCACCCGGCTTATCTGGCAGGCGTATCTGGCGGTCTTGATGCTGTGCGCCAGGAGTTCGGGAAACAGGGCCAGCTCCGGGAAAAGGGTCTTTAAGAAATGGCACAGGTCTGCCAGCGGCAGTCGGCTTTCTCCGGCGCTGGTCATACCGGTTCATCCCTTTGCCCGGGAATTCCTTCCTTGTCATCCCCACTCTTCAGGGAGCTCCTGAGGGCCAGGATTTTCCCCGCGGCATAGACGGCGGCGAAGGCCAGGAGCGTACCGATGATCCCGGCGACGGCGGTCGCCATCCCTTCATGGGAGATCCCGGGGAATTTGTAGTCTGGCATCACGGTGTGCAGCAGCTCTTTCCCTTCGGCCAGGTGCAGGAAGCCGAGGTCTTTGGCCACCCTCTCCAGGCCGTCTGGGCTGCTCGAGGCGAATGGGGAGAGGAAGGCGGCCACTGCCAAGGCGATGGCCATCCCCCAGAGGAGGTTCTTCTTCGCCTTCATGCTCCCTCACCTCCCACCTCTGCTGTCTCCCCTGCATCTTGGGGGGTCAAGACCCAGGAGAGGATGGCGGAGACGATGATGGTGATCGCCCCTTCGCCGATGCCGATCAGGGCGTGCCAGCCGAGCATGGCGGGGAGCACCGCCTTGAAGGGGATTTTGCCGGAGAGGCCGAGCTCGATGCTGCAGGCGAGTGCTGCTGCCACCACGGAGAGCCAGGAGGAGAGGAAGACAGCCGCTGTTTTTCTTGCCCTGTCCTGAGCGTCGCCGGCCACCAGGCGGAAGGTGAGGTAGGCCACCCATGTGGCGATGATCGCCATGTTGAGGATGTTGGCGCCGAGTGAGGTGAGGCCTCCGTCGTAGAAGAAGAGGAGCTGGACAATTAAGACGACGCTGAGGATGAGCATCGAGTACAAGGGGCCTATCATCAAGGTTGCCAGGGCGGCCCCCAGGAGGTGGCCGGAGGTCCCCTTGGAGACGGGGAAGTTGACCATCTGGGCGGCGAATATGAAGGCGCCGAGGATGCTGAGGAGCATCAGGCGGTGCTCTTCCAGGCCCTTTCTGACCTCGGCCACGGCCTTTGTGAGCGCTGCAGCGCTGACGGCTGTTGTGGTGACCCAGACTTTGGGGTCGAGGAACCCGTCCGGGATATGCATAAAAGACCGCCTCCTTTTCGACAGGTTTGAATTTGCACTTACGGAGAAATAAAAATGACCACTCAGTTCCCTCCTTTCTGGGGACCTTCGTGGTCACCGCTTCGTGGCTATGAAATTTTTACTAAATTTTTTTGCAAATTTCTGTTTATGTTGCACATTTCTACAAACTTCTGCAAAATCCTTCTGGAGTTTAAAAAGTTTTAAAAAATTTTTTGTTGATCAGCTTCAGGGGTTAAGATGGTTGCTCTCCGATGCTGCGTTTTTTCTTCAATTTTTTCTAGCATTCGGCAGGGAAGCTGTTCTCTTCTGGAGAAGTACAAAAGTGAGCTTCAAGGAAAATCTTGAGCGAGGAGTGGTGGAGATGGACATTCGGGAAGAGCGGGCGGCGATGGATGAGCGGCGCCTTGCTGCCCTGGAGACGTTGAGCGCTGTTGTCAAATGGTTGAAAG
>JBNATO010000294.1:0-2323 GCA_049701555.1 Thermacetogeniaceae bacterium
ACCTCTCGTAATGACCCAGATCCAGATCCGCTTCGTAACCGTCTTCGGTGACGATCCTTTGAAAAAAGAAAACAGCCGCAGCCGGCAGTACAAAATTTGTGATAAACTAAAAACAGGAAAATATTTTAGAACTGGGCCGAGAAAGGCGGGATCGCCATGGAACACCTCACGCCCAACGAGAGAAAGGCAGTCTTAGAGCTGAAGGAGGCTCTCCAGGAGATGCTGGGGAACCGGCTCGCCGGGCTCTATCTCTTCGGCTCTAAGGCGAGAGGGGATTATAGCTCCGATTCCGACATCGACATCGCGGTGATCGTGCGCGGGCTGACGAAAGAGCTAAAAAGAGCTGTATTCGACAAGGCCGCAGACATCGAGCTCGAAAACGACGTCTATCTCTCAACGCTGGTCCTCTCGGAAGAAGAGTTCGAGCTTCTAAAAAAGCGGGAGAGGAGAATAGCCCTGGACATCGAGAGGGAGGGCGTGCCGCTTTTGTAATCTTTATTATAACCCCGGCTTTTTGTTTTCCGAGGATGAATATCTCGAATTGAGGAAAGAGGCGGTAGAAGTCGGGGATGCCGTCAGGAGATACCTGCAGGAGAAAGGGTATCTAGAGCAAAGCGACCGGGAGCCATGGGGCTAGTTCCGGATCAGTATCGACATCCAGGCGAGGCTGTCGTAATTGTTAGCGTGCAAGAGATCGAGCACCTTCTGCAAGTAAGCGCTGTTGTGCTCCACTGTCTTCGCAAAGGATTGGATCAGCTTGAGGACCAGCTCCGTCGTCAAACCTTTGTGGTATGAGGACATCCCAATGAGGATCAGCTTGATCAGAGCGTAATGGACGACGAGCATGATATATGAGTCGAAGACATCGTTGCGATCGAAAGGAAATAGGTTTTTGAATATGTGATTGACTAAGTAATTTTCCAGCATATATTCGTGGTTCCTCATGAAAGGTTTATAGTAACCGGCGCAGGCAGCGCTGTATTTTTCTCCGACCCTTTCCAGATCAGCATCCTGTGTAAACTCCAGGCCATGCAGGCACTCCGCAAAGCACTGCAAGTAACGGTTATTCGTAACAACAAACGGGAAACGCTGGTCAGCCAGCTCTTTCAGTAGCCTCATTTGAAGCGTTGCCAAGACAGGAACTTCTTCCAGCAACTCCTTGATCTCAGAGTCTTCCATGAATTTTCTAAAGTATTCGATAGCCGAAGGAATCTCCGATGCCTTACCGTTTTCTTTCAATTCTTTGACTTTTTTACAGAACATGCCGAGCAGCAGAAGGCGGTCTTCGAGGCAGTAATTGCGGTTTTGGATAACATCTATGGAAAACTCTCTTAGATCCCAGAAATAACTCAAGGATGGATCTTTTGATTTCGCTTTTGAATTAATTCTGGTTTTTATCAAGCCTTCCCTGGGGAGGCGTTCTTCAACCATGTCGAATTCCATGATATTCGGGTTGAGGATGGCGAGCCTCGCAGCCTCAGGACAGGACATCGTTGCGGATTTCTCAACCCTGCCATCGACCTCATTGTAAATCCGGGGATAGGAGTAGCAAATATTCGACAGATACTCCTCACCCAATAAGAGCTGGATGCAGCACAACCTTTCATCCGTCAAAAAGGGGCACATTCTTCCTTGTTTCATTTTTATCTTGCCGTAATTCCCCCATCCAGCCTTCGAGCGATTTCTCCCGAGATACTTTTCAAAAAGAGGGGTGAGCTCCGGGTGGTGGACGCGCTTGTATTTTTTAAATGTGTCCTCATCGAGGTCAACCCGCCACCCGATGCAACAGGTGTCTTCACACTCCGCTCCGATGCACTTGAAAGCCCTCATGTACTGGGGCATGAGCACAATGCTGCTTCCCATCTTTTCACCATCTACCCGAGTTTAAAAATTACTGACGTTGCCTCAGTGAACTGGAGATATACCGGATAAGCAAAAGTATGCCGCTGAGGTTTATCCTTCTTTAATACAGCAGAAGCAGAAATTAATAAATTCAAGAAGAAGCCCCGGCAATGCGGGGCTTCTTCGATTCTAAAATTACCGGCCGAGGAGCTGGAGGACCATCTGCGGCTGCTGGTTGGCCTGGGCGAGCATGGCCGTTGCGGCCTGCTGGAGGATACTGAGCTTGGTGAACTCCATCATTTCCTTGGCCATGTCGACGTCGCGGATACGGGACTCGGATGCAGTCAGGTTTTCCTCAGCGGTGCCCAGGTTGTTGATGGTGTGCTCCAGGCGGTTCTGGTAGGCACCCAGTTTGGAACGCTCAGCCGAAACCTTCTCAATGGCGCTGTTTATAGCCGTGATTGCGCTGTTAGCGGACTGC
>JBNATO010000295.1:0-588 GCA_049701555.1 Thermacetogeniaceae bacterium
TATGGTTGGAAAATTTATTTAAGCCTTGTTGAGATCGACAACCAAATACCCGCTTTCAAAGTTGAAGCGTGGAGCGAAAATGAGTACGGTGATGTTTGGGGTATAGGATTCACTTATTTCGTCCTAGTCCAAGGATAGGAGGAGAAGAAAGGAAAATGAAGGGCCTTTTGCAGATATCTGCTCCATCTACAGACACTTATCAAAACCTCTTTGATATTTACAGAGAAACGAGGGGACTAATGAGCTTAAAAGATATCCCTTTGCACTTTAATTCCCCTATTATCTACGATGGGTTAGACAGCTATGCTTTTGCAGTTTCTATTGCGGTAGATGAATCTGTAAGTAATCCGAGGTTAAGTTATCGTAATGAAAACCTTGGTCAGTTAATAATAGACGAATTGGCTAATCGAGAATTGGTTATAGAAACTGTTTCAAATGCTGAGCTGTATGAGGATTGTTTACTACAAATTCCTAGGAATCTTATTATACGAGACCCTAAATGGCCTAGATATAAGAAGATCATAACAGAAGCTCTCACTGCGGCACTCCTTCTCTATCTCAATAAGTCCCTGCCCGACAAATTGCTAG
>JBNATO010000295.1:598-2323 GCA_049701555.1 Thermacetogeniaceae bacterium
TCCTCAACTTAAGAAGGAAAACATAGAACTAAAAGCGCGTCTTCGAGACGCCGAAGACGCGCTTCTTACTCTTATGTTTGGAGGTGTCAGCTAATGTATGCCTTTCTGCTTAGGTGCTGGATCGAAGGCAGGGTTACGGCCATGCAAATTAACTATGCGGTAACGAAGGGATGGATAACGCAGGAAGAAGCCAATACGATACTTGCTACACCGCAGGAACCTACTGCTTAGACCGCATGTATTCCAACGTGTTAGCCAAGGCGTTGCATTCTACCAGCTTAACCGACAATTCCCCCAGTCTGATGATTTGAGCTTTACGGAACTCTTCGCTAAACGGGGCCGTCCGCAACTTATCGCACAAATCCCGAATGACGCCTTGGTAGTAATCATAACTAGCATCTGTGTATATGCGGTAATCAGACCACCTACACGCGTCTATCCAGTTATAAATACATCTGCTTTGGGCCTCCAGCAAGTCTAACCATAGTGATTGTTCACGTGACTGCCAGATTTTTATTGTGTTGGTGGTACTATCCCATTCCGTGGTTGCTCCAAAGGTATCTGCTATAAATCTAAGGGGCACCATTGTTGTTCCGCGTATAACCGTTGGTGGAACTTCAGGAGATACTTCTTGCCCGTTTATAACAATCTTGATTGTATTTGCAGCAAGAGCGGGAATTGCTGTGGCTATCATTATTCCAACCAGCAAGCCAGCAATGAATTTTCTCATTTGGTTAACCTCCCAGAATTTCTCTTTGTGCCTATTATACCCATTCCGAAGGCTTGTATGCAAGAAGCGAGGATAAACCTACCGAGGGGGTGGTTGCTTGACCCCAGAAGAGTACAAGAAACTTCTAGCCGAACATGGCAGTTTGGCCGGGGTAGCCCGATACCTAGGGCGAAACGAAAGGAGCCTAAGAAGGTGGGTGAAGAGACACATTAAGGAAGAGGAAGGAAATCCGCAGGATTTACTCCCTTACCTGCGAGAACCAAGAACCACAGAAGCTTTGGCTAATATGCTGGGCAAGCCTTCCAAAACCATTCTATCTTGGATAGCCGAGCTTCAGGAAAAGGGATACAACATCGTACAGCAAGGCGGGTGGTACCTAAACAAACGCCCGGTTAGGGAAGATGTAAAGATCAACCTTCTAACTACATCACAACGGATTAGGATAGGCGTTTTATCAGATACTCACTCGGGAAGCACAAAACAACAGTTCTCTTCCCTAAATGCTTTATACGACTACTTCCAACATCGAGGGATAACTGATGTTTTTCACGCTGGCGATATAATCGCCGGCGTTGACGTTTATCAGGGACAGCACAACGAACTATTTCTGCATACTGAAACAGATCAAGCCGAGTACGTCATTAAACACTATCCCGAAAGGCCAGGGATTACTACACACCTGATCGGCGGTAATCACGACCTTAACTGCCTTAAAAAAGGAGGACTTGATCCTCTAAAGCTTGTAGCTGCCAGACGGAAAGACATTAAATACCACGGTAGATACAGCGCGTGGGTGAACATTACTCCTAATTGCCGGATTTATCTTTTGCATCCCGAAGGAGGGCCACCCACGCCACGGGCGGCAGCTAAACTTTACAATGCCGTTGACGCTTTTCGTAAACGCGAGAAGCCGGACGTTTTGATTCTCGGCCATTGGCACCAACAAGCCTACGTTCCCTATCGTGGAGTACATTGTATCATGCCCGGTTGTTTTG
>JBNATO010000296.1:0-2309 GCA_049701555.1 Thermacetogeniaceae bacterium
GTGGCGCTGAAGGGGAGGGATGCGGAGGAGGAGGTGCGCTGTGCCGAATACGCATGTGAAGTCCTCGGGGGAAGGCTTGTGGAGATCATACCGTATAGCGTCTGGGGTGACGACAGGAGAAGCGTAGTTGTGTATGAAAAGGTAAGGGAGACCCCAGAGATGTATCCGAGGAGGCCGGGAAAGCCACAGAAGCGCCCGCTTGTCAGGGGCTTGTAGAAGATTAAAGGGACGTGGAAGCATGGAGAAAGGCGTGAGGGTCCTTTGGGACGAGGAGTTCGGTTGCTATGATGTGGTGGTTTTGAACGGTGAGGCGACAGTCGGTGATTTCGAGGAGGAGTGCAGGGAAATTTTGGATGGGGAACGTGTGAGAAAGAGGTACAGCGACAGCTGCATCGGGTGCTCAATATGCTGCTCGGAGAGGATACC
Organism: Thermacetogeniaceae bacterium; assembly: GCA_049701555.1. Lineage (GTDB taxonomy): Bacteria > Bacillota > DSM-12270 > Thermacetogeniales > Thermacetogeniaceae > JBNATO01. The sequence continues at coordinate 427 of JBNATO010000296.1, forward strand.
TGTGACATTGGTGGATGTCGTGAGGATCCTCGAGGTAGGGGTCGGAGATGTTCAGGCGGAAGGTCTGGCGAAACAAGCCCATGAGATTGTGGATATAGAAAGATATGGAGATTGCATCGATGTGAGGCTGAAGGTCGACGAATGGGGTATATGCAGGTTCTGGCGGAAGGATGAGGGGAAATGTTCGATCTACGAAAACAGGCCGATTGCGTGCAGCACGTATGTGTGCGTTCCAGTATCGTGGCGATTCGAAGAGCTTAGAACGCAGGTGATAAACAGGGGGCAGGACGATCTGATCTCCTTTTTGTGCGAAGGTAGATGGGAAGCCCATGTGGAGATGAGCTATCGCGGGATCAGGATACGTGATGTGTGCACAAAAAGGCTCTGGAGGGCGCTGACAAAGAGAGATTGAGAACAGCGTGTTCAGGAGGCGTATGGTATGGATTATAGAGCGATAAAGGTTGAAAAAAGCGAAGGATTTGCTGTCGTGACGCTAAACAGGCCGGAGAAACTGAACGCGATCGATATGACCATGATATCTGAGCTTGAGGACATCATCGCTTCTTTTGAAAGTGAAAAAAGCCTGAGGGCTATTGTGTTGACGGCGAGCGGGAGAGTGTTTTCAGCAGGGGGCGATTTCGAGCTTCTAAAAAGCCTGAATACACCGACAAAGGCGCAAAAGGCGATAAGAAGGATAGGGAGAGTCGTTGAGAGGATCATGGATATGGACAAAGTGTGGATTGCCGCCGTGAACGGGGCCGCTGCGGGAGGAGGAGCAAATCTGGCCTTGGCCTGCGATTTTGTTGTAGCCTCAGAAGAGGCGAGGTTCGCCCAGTCTTTTGTCAATATCGGGCTCGTTCCGGATACAGGCGGCCTTTGGCTGTTGTCTAGGATAGTCGGTATAAGCCGCGCCAAGGAGCTGGTGATGACTGGGAGGATGATCGATGCGCGTGAGGCCGAGAGATACGGCCTTGTTTTGAAGGTTGTACCTAGCGAAAAGCTGCTTGATGAAGCGATGGAACTAGCAAGGACTTTAGCGAAGAAGCCTCCTCTGGCTATCGGTTACATTAAGAGGATGGCGAGCAGGATAGGTGAGTTGTCCCGTCAGGCCTACTTCGACATGGAGGCGGATCTCATGGGGATAGCGCTACAGACGGAGGACCATCGAGAGGGACTGAAGGCGTTCTTGGAGAAGAGAGAGCCAAGCTTTAAAGGGGAGTAAATTGCTGTAGCAATCGCCGATGCCCTGAGATATAATGGAAAAGGGTATGCAACTGTTGAGGGAGTCAGGGGAGATGAAGTGGGGGAAGAGAGGAGAAGCGTTCCACGTGGAACACAGCGATAAGGGTATCGGAGCCGAGGCTTCGCCTCAGGGGCCCAATGTACACCGCATCATCGCCATTGCCAACCAGAAGGGAGGAGTCGCTAAGACGACGACAGCTGTGAACCTCTCCGCCTGTCTCGCTAGGGAAGGGAGGAGGGTTCTGCTTGTGGACGCCGATCCCCAGGGGAATGCGACGAGCGGGTTGGGGGTAGACCGCGGCGCCCTTGAAAGGTGCATCTATGACGTGCTGATCGGCGATGCGCCGGCGGAGAGCGCCATCATCCCGACGCAGATCGCCAACCTCGACCTTCTGCCTGCTACGATCAACCTTGCGGGCGCGGAGATCGAGTTGGTCAATTTGCCGAACAGAGAGGGTCGTCTGCGGAAAGCCCTCGCCCCTTTGCGCTCCTCGTATAACTATATCTTCATCGATTGCCCCCCTTCGCTTGGTCTCCTGACTGTCAACGCCCTCACAGCCGCTGACAGCGTGCTGATCCCTATTCAGTGCGAGTATTATGCCCTGGAGGGCGTCGGCCAGCTTCTGCAGACTGTGAGGATG
>JBNATO010000297.1:0-2264 GCA_049701555.1 Thermacetogeniaceae bacterium
GTTGGCCGTAGGGATCTTTGTTAAGGGAGTCTGGGGCATCCTCGAGCGCTTCGTTTACCTCGGTGATGGTGCCGGAGACGGGTGTGTGCATATCTGCAACCGCCTTTACGGATTCGATCACTCCGATGGTGTCACCGGCAGCGTATTCGCTCCCGATCTCAGGAAGCTCCACAAAGACGATATCACCGAGGTGCTCTTGGGCGTAGTCGGTGATGCCGATGTAGGCAAGGTCGCCCTCTACCCTCACCCACTCGTGGTCTTCGCTGTAATAAAGGCTTTCTTTGATCTCCATTTCCCACATCACTCCTCTTTAAAATTTATTTTGATTGTCAATTTATCTCGATCTCCGGTAAAAGAGCCCCTGGCCGGTGCGCGCCTTGACGGGCCTGTTGCGGATGATGACGTCGAATTCGATTCCCGGCTGGGCATATTCGCTCTTGACCAGGGCTAGCCCCAGGTTCTTGCCCAAAGTCGGAGCATAACCGCCGCTGGTCACCCATCCGATAGTTTGTCCGTTCAGCTGTACTTCATAATGCTCCCGCGGAACTCCGCGCCCGAGCATCTCGAACTCCACCAGCAGGCGCTCCGGACCTTTTTCCTTCTGCCGGAGCAGGGCTTCCTTCCCGATGAACGATGCCTTATCAAGCCTAACGAAGCGGTCCAGACGCACCTCCAGCGGCGTGATGTCCTTGTCCAGCTCGTGACCATAAAGCGGCATCTTGGCCTCAAAACGCAGGGTGTCTCGCGCTCCCAGGCCAGCAGGAAGCGCATCCCCTTTACCTGCTTCCAAAATAGCCTCCCAGAGCTCGCAGGCTTTCTCAGGAGCGGTGTAAATTTCAAACCCATCCTCCCCTGTGTAGCCGGTGCGGGAGACGATGCAGTCGATCCCTGCCACTTTGACTTTGGGCAGAAACCAGTAGTACTTGATGGCGCTCAGATCAACATCGCAGAGGGGTTGGAGTATCTGCTGAGCGAGCGGGCCCTGAAGGGCAAGTTCCGCGTATTGCTCCGATACGTTTTCTATTGTGACTCCCGAGGGTTTGTGCTCCTGCATCCAGGCAAAGTCTTTCTCGGTGTTGGCGGCATTGACGACCAACAAGAAGTGGTCTCTCGAGTATTTGTAGACAAGCAGGTCGTCCACGCAACCCCCGTCCGGATAGCACATCGGTGAGTAGCAGACCTGATTCTCGTTAAGCGTGCTGATGTCGTTGGTGATCAGCTCCTGAACGAAGGCCTCGGCGCCTGCACCCCGGATCTCGACTTCTCCCATGTGGGAGACATCGAAGAGGCCAGCCTTCTGGCGCACCTGATGGTGTTCGGCGATGATCCCTGTCTTCTTGTACTCGACAGGTAGCTCCCAGCCCCCGAAGTCGATCATCTTGCCCTCGTATTTCAAGTGCATAGGGTAAAGAGGTGTTCTCCGCAGTCCCATTTTCTATCCCTCCAAAGCGTTTGTTTAAGCCCTCTCATAAATAATCGCCCTTTGCCCTTTTGCCCTGCCACACCCTCCCCATTAGAAAGCTCTGAGAAAAATATAAGAACCAGAGCAGTGGAGGCACTCTCCTATGCTCTGGTTCTTAAGGGTGGAGCGAGACTTTCTCTGCAAATTGAAAAAGGGCACGGAGAGTTACCTCCCCCTGCCCTCTGTTACGTACCTGAGAGTTTCACCCGGAGTATATCCAGGCTTGCCCCTTCGGCGCCTCGAGGACTTTCCAGAGGTTGTCGGAACGCGGTCTTTTTGCCTGAAAGATTCGCTAATGCCCGGGGAAGGCATTAGCTTGCATCTTCGGCCCGGGGAACAACCCCCGCTTCTCCCGCATTCCTCATCCAACGCTATATTAATTTTTCCTCATTTCCCTCTAGGAAACAAACTAATATAAATTTCCCCTTATGTCAACACTGTTGTGGCCTGACCCATCCCCACTTTTTCAGCCCAACCATCTTAAAATTCCACACTATGCTTGAAGACTAATGGTTTTAAAGAGAGCAGCCTTTGCCACAACTGATGAACTTCTTATCCACCAGTGCATCCTTGAAGCTTCTAGTTTAACACTAACAGATATTTACATTGCCTCCTGAGTTCAACTGCGGTGTTGAGTTCTCGGTAAAGTAGCAACCATTTTATTCCAACAAATCATTATCCTCAGATAAACAACAATTCATAACAAAGGCACTGAGACGCGTAACTAAGATCGCAGCAATTATTCTTGGCACCACTAGGCATACAAAATTTGCCCCAATGGCTGCTAGAATAAGAGTATCTT
>JBNATO010000298.1:0-2244 GCA_049701555.1 Thermacetogeniaceae bacterium
GGAAACTTGGCATTCGCAGCAATTACTGCTCTAGGCATCAAACCGCTCAGATAATCGTCATGTTCCGCAAACCCTATCTCCTCAATACCTCTCTCTTGCGCTGCCGACAGATACTTAACTATTAACTCCTCGGTATAAATTCCGCCTCTGTGGCCGAGCGCATGCACGTGATAATCAACTAGCATCAATTTCCCCCAGCAAAAGGATTAAAACTTCCATTAAATTAAAACACGAATCTTTGTTCATTTCAATACTCGCCCGTTCCTCGCTCACCGTCTTGCCAGTTCCTCAAAAAACATAATAAAATAAAGCGAACACAAAGAAAGAGGTGAAACAGATGGCAACAGTTACTCCCTTGCGCGGCGTCCGCTACAACCCGCTTGTAATCAAGGATATGTCTTCAGTTGTGACCCCCCCATATGACGTCATCGATCCCGTCTCTCAAAAAAGATATTATGAAAAACATCCTTACAATATAATCAGGTTGGAACTCGGTTACGAATATCCCACTGACAACGAGCAAAACAACAGATATACCCGTGCTGCTGCAGATTACCGCCGCTGGCTTCAGGAAAATGTGCTGATTCAAGAAAAAACCCCAGCCATCTATTTATACGAACAAGTTTTTGCAGTTGACAGCAAAACTTATAAAAGAACAGGATTTTTCGCAAGGGTGAAGCTGGAAGATTATCAAACAGGCGTGATCCGACCTCATGAGGAAACACTTGCCAAACCCAAAGCAGACAGGCTGCAACTTCTGTCCACTTGCTTGGCAAATTTCAGCGCTGTCTTTGCGCTTTATGAAAAAACAGACGGAAGCCTAGAAGAGCAACTCGAAGAGATCAAACAGACAGCCCAACCGGAGATCGACATCACAGATGAGGTTGGAGAAATGCACCGCCTATGGGTGATCACAGACCCTGCCTTTCACAAAAAATTGTCATCTTCTCTAGCCGACAAAGTGCTCTACATCGCAGATGGCCATCACCGCTATGAGACTGCTCTGACATTTTATAGGGATGTAGGTGAGAAGCTCCCCGGCGCTTCTTATGTCCTTATGTATTTAGTCAGTACAGCAGACCCTGGGCTAGTAATTCTCCCTACTCACCGGGTTATACATAACCTGCCCAACTTTGACATCTCAGAATTCAAAGAAAAGCTCAAAGAAGATTTTCACATCGATGAGTTAGCGGTCTCTTCTCCCACAAAGCTTCAAGAATTCTTGGCAGAGCAACAGTCGCGCGGAGAAACAGCTTTCATCATGCTTCTCCAACAACATCCAAAAGCATTCCTGCTCGTGCTAAAAAACAAAAACAAGGTAAAAGCTTTAATGCCAGAGAGATCTGAAGCATGGTGTAGCCTTGACGTCTCCGTCCTGCATGTTTTGATACTCCAGCAATTATTGGGAATTGATGCCGAGAAAATGTCGAGACAAGAACACCTGAATTACACAAGGAGCACAGAGGAGGCTATCCATGCACTAAACAATGGAAGCGCACAGCTCGCCTTCATTTTAAATCCCACAAGGATCGAACAAATAACAGCAGTAGCATCCGCAGGCGACAAGATGCCACAAAAATCTACGTATTTTTATCCAAAATTGTTGACAGGCCTGGTCATCAACGACCTCACAATATAAAAGAGGAGAAGCCTCTTGCAGGCTTCTCCTTACTGTTTTTAGCTTTTTTTGAAGGTCTCACATTTTGTCTGGCTTGAATTCTGGGCATCAGAGCTGCCATTATAATCGATCTGTACCATTGGAGCACTGCACTTCACATTCTTGTTATAGGAGCACTCTGTTACATTACACTTGATATCTGGCACCCCTTCTCACCTCCTCGCGCGAAAGCCTTCAGGAGTTATTTTTCCTCCTCTTCCCCCTTTTCATTCATCGCTCCAGCCGGAATAAAAACGAAAGATAGCAAGCATACTAGAAGCATGAGAAAAAGCAGAAAGCAAAAAGGAGAGGTGTGAAATGCCAAGAGTCGCTATAGGAGTTTTCGATAGCAGGAACCAAGCAGAGCGCGCAGTTGAAGAGCTACGGAATAAAGGGTTTGAGAAGGAGATATCTGTCGTCACACGCGACGGGGGAAGAGCTAAAGAAACGGATAACGAAATGAAAATGGAGGCAGACAGGGATACAGCCATCGAAGGAGTCACCTATGGAAGCGCGCTGGGCGGGTTAGCAGGATTGGCAGCTGGTGCTGGTGCTCTCGTCATCCCTGGAATAGGCCCAATTCTGGC
>JBNATO010000299.1:0-2179 GCA_049701555.1 Thermacetogeniaceae bacterium
GCGATCTCCTCCGAGGCCGCGCTCAGGTTCTCCGAGCTGCTGGCTATGGTCTTGGAGTTTTCTTTCAGCCTTTTTATCATGGAGATGATATTCATTTGCATCTCAGCAAGGGCGTTCGCCATCTGGCCGATCTCATCTCTTCTCTTTAAGTAATTTACAGCCTCGTCTTTTTCGTCAAAGGTAAAGTCATATTCAGCAAACCTCTTTGTAATTCTCGTAAGGTTGACGATCGGCTTGGCGATGTTTTGGGACATCGCAAATGTGAACAAGAGAGCAACGATGATGATCACCAGAGAGACCAAGAGCATGGATGTCTTGAGACCCGACGCCCGCGCCAGCACCTCTGCCTTGGGAGCGGTCACAGCCACCGACCAGCCGGTGGTTTTCACAGGAGCATATGCTATGATCTTCTCCTGGCCCTGGTATGTGTAGGTGCCTACCCCTTCCTCGCCCCTGGCCATCTTGGAGACGATCTCAGCAAGGCCTGCCAGAGCCTGGTTCGACCTCGCCAGCTCGATGATGTTCTCCTGAGAGGTAACCCTTTGTATGTCCTTGTGGGCGATGGTCTTCCCCGTGCTGTCGACAGCCAAGGCATACCCCGTTCGGGCGTAGGTGATACCACCGATCAGCTCGCTGAGCTTCGCGGCATCGACGACACCGACCAGCACGCCGGTGATCTCATTGGTGGCATAGTGGTGGATCAGCGCTGCAAAGGCGAAGACCACGGAGTTGTCCAATTTGCTGACTATGGTGCTGGAGACAGCGGTCTTTCCTCCCAGCGCTTCCTTAAAGTAGTCCCGGTCGGCGATGTTGACAGCCTTGCCGTCGGAAAAGACGGCATTGCCCTGAGTGTCGGCAATCCCGAACTGCTTGAACCCCAGGCTCTCCGCCCTCTTCTGCTCTTCCCGCAGGACATTTATCTTTTCCTCCAAGGTGCTCTCACGATCGCCCGACTTCCCGCGGATGACGTCGACGCTGGCAAGGCTTTCCACAGCATAGATCCGCGCCTGGATCCGGCTGTCGATCGTCTCGGCTGCCTGCTTGGCCACCTTGAGCATGGCCTCCCTGGCCTCTGCCTCCAATGCGCTACCTGCCCTGTTCTCGCTCACAAACCAAAGAACTAAACAGCCGATCAAGACGATAAGTCCAAATGTCAGCGTCATCTTGTTGCGCAGACTTCCCATCAGCTTCCCCCTCATCACAGCGGCTGCTCTGGCATCGTCCGAGCAGCCTCCACCTCCCCTCATATGATTTTGGTTCTTGATTATTAATTATTGATAATGAATCAGCGTGTTTTTCACCTCCCGTTTCTGCCGTTTCCACTCCCCTTGAATTTCTTTCTGCAAAGCTCCACGAAGAGCTTTGCCAGCTCCGGGTCGAACTGACTTCCAGCGTTGGCTTCGATCTCCGCACACGCCTGCTCCCAGCCCAGGGCTTTCCGGTACGGCCTGTCGTTGGTCATGGCATCAAAGGCGTCAGCTATCGCCAGGATTCTCGAGAGAAGCGGTATCTCTTCGCCCTTCAGGCCGCGGGGGTAGCCCTGGCCGTCCCAGCGCTCGTGGTGGTAGAGTATGTACTCGGCGACAGCCGACAGCTCCGGGGTGTTCTGGGCGATGCGGTAGCCGATCTCAGGGTGTTTTCTCATCTCTCCCCATTCTTCTAACGTGAGTGGGCCTGGCTTTTGGATGATCTCTTCTCTGATTCCGATCTTCCCGATGTCGTGGAGGAGAGCGAGGAGCGAGAGTTCGCCGAGATCCTTGCTCGAGAGCTTCAGAGCTTTGCCGAGCTCCAGGCAGTAATCCCTGAGCCTGGCGCAATGGGCCTCAGTTTCCGTGTTTTTTTCAGCCAGAGTGGCCTTCAGGGCGCTGATGAGGGCGCTGCGGTAGCTCTTCCCCTCGAGAAGTTTTTGCTTGTACATCATATCCTCGGCTTCCCTTACCGTCCTCCAGATGTCTCCCCTCGCTGTGTTTTTTATAGCACATCCCAGAGCGATGCTCACCTGCACAGGGGCGCTCCCGCTCTGGGCGCACACCCTCCTGATCCTGTTGACGATCTCCTCAGCCCTATTTCTGCCGGTCTTGGGAAGCAGAACGAGAAATTCGTCTCCGCCCCAGCGGGCGATGACGTCGTCTCTATGGCAGCTCCTTCGAAGAACCTCGGCTGCCTGCTGCAGCAGGAC